>JADGCM010000063.1 GCA_015228995.1 Magnetococcales bacterium | reverse complement strand
GGGGTGAGGGGGAGATTCGGGAGCGAAGAAAGAAAGCGTATGGATCACGAAGCCCTAACGGGGCGACTCTGGGGTAGCCTGGGGTATCGCCCCAGGAATAAAAGACTGAAAAGACTGGCCGAAACGGCGAACAACGCCTGATAGGAGCTAGAAAGTAGAGATAGACCCGTTGCTGGTCTTATATTACAATGATCTTGAGGAGGTGCCTCTGAAAGTACTAACT
Source organism: Magnetococcales bacterium (assembly GCA_015228995.1). Taxonomy (GTDB): domain Bacteria; phylum Pseudomonadota; class Magnetococcia; order Magnetococcales; family JADGCH01; genus JADGCH01. Next base: position 9,190 of record JADGCM010000063.1, on the reverse strand, counting down.
TTGGGTAGAAGAAAAGGTCGCTGCTGCTGACCTGCAACAACTGGAACGATGGAGTGACCGCATCCTTGACGCCGAGTCACTTGTCGATCTGTTTGATCGCTAGTCTATTGAAAGTACGGTGGTGATATAGGCCCCTTTATTTTTTTTGCTTTTCTTTAATACAGCGAGCTGGGCCTGGGCTTGGGCCTGGGTGGGATAAGGGCCGATCAGGACACTGTGCCAGCTGTGTCCGCGTGGGTCGGTCTGGCTGCGTACCCAGCCGGGGCCGTTTTGCCGCTGCTGAGCCAGCGCTGCTACCGCCTCGTCGTGGCGACGAAACGCCTCTGTCACAATGGCATAAGCGGGTTGTTGGGACGGGTTGGGAGACGAAATTGGAGACGATTGAGCCGTCGCCTTGCTGCCGTTGGTGTTGGCGACGGCGACTGCGACTGCCGGGACCGCTTTGGGGACGATCCCCGATCCGGGTACCGAGATTCCCAACGATGCCAGTAATTCCCACACCGGGTGGAGACGGCTGTTTTGGCCGGGGCGGTTATCAATCTGGATATTCTTAAAACTTAATCGCTTGTTCGGTGTTGTGAAGCGCAGTTCCTCAATGGTGGCCTCTTCCTGTTGTAACGATACCGAGGTGCTGCTATTGTCATCGCCATTGCGACTGCCGATGCGCAATTGGTGTGCCCGTAAATGACCGATGTCGAACCGTTTACTGCCGGTGGTGTACAAGGCTTGCCAATCGCTTTGGCGTATATCGAGTAGGGAAAGGCGTTTTTTAGGGGCCTCAATGCTGAAGTCGTTGAGGCTACAACGCCCGGCGGTGGAGAATTCGCCCCCCTCTTCTGGATTGGTGCTGGCACGACCATGCCACTCTAGACCGCGATGCTGAATCACCCAATTGCTGCGATCCAGTTTGAGAGTCGCATACTTACCCTCCACACGACCGGATCCTTCCAGACGGGGCAATCGTGCCGCAGTCGGTTGCCAGAGTAGACGCCACTGACCTTGCCACGATAAAAAGCGCTCGACCAAGTCATGGCCATCGTAAGCCGCGTGCAACCACAATACCGTTGTCGGACCTTTTTGGGTGATGGTCACGGAGGGCGACTGTTCCGTGACGCTGGCAGATAGGTCAATGCCACTCGACAGTGAGGCCACCCCCAATGTTGTCGGTGTAGGAGGTGGGGCCGATGTGGTGTTTGTGGCCACTGCTTGGCCTGTGGCCACTGATGGCGGCGGCGGTACGGCCTCAATATCCAAGCCATCTATTTTTAACCGTCCTTGACTGCGCCAATCGTGGGGCCATAGTTGTTCCGGTGCCAATCGCCATTTGACCCAACCGTTCCAGGCAATCAGTTTGTCGTTAAAACGTCCCTTCGGCCAGCGCAGCTTCAATTGATGAATCCGTAAACGCTGCTGCTGTTGTACCAAACGCCAGCCATTGCCGCGTGATACGTCGGGCATCATGGCCAGATTAACGGCGAAGCGGGCACCACCGTGGCGCAGTCGCATCCCTTGACCAAGCCATTCAATATCCAATGCCTTGTTGTCTAAATAGCCCTGAACGGTGAGTTGCTGTGGTTGGTAGTCAACATGACCGCTCCAGGATAGTTGGGGCGTGTCAATGCGTAGATTTTTAGCTTGCAGCTGTAAATCACTGAGAGTAATCCGCCCAGTGTGCTGAACAGACCAGTGGTCCGGTTCGGCACGAATATGCCATTTGCCTGTCATCCCCAAACGTCCTTCCAGTTCCTGTACCTCCGTGAGTGGCAACAGACGCGACCAGGGGAAGAGTGGCATGGTGCTGATCTGGAGCTCAAAGGTGGCCTCGTGGCGTGTCCCTGGTAAGGTGGTGGCCAGTGTCCCAGATAATTGCGTCGGTGCCCCATTAATAGCGCCATTGAAGGCCAATTGTAGGGAGGCGCGCTCCCGCCACCATTGGGCAATATTGGTGAATTGGGCCTGGTCGATACGCACGGCTGTGTTGATGTCTGCCGTGCCGAACCGCAGGGTAACGTCGCGCCACTCAATCCGTTCCAATGATGCCAAGAGATGATTGTTTAGCCAGTCCGCGAGCGGCAATGTTCGATCAGCAACATCCACCACCCCATCCACAGCTGTCAGCCGTGCGACGCGGAGCGGCTGTGTCATGATGATGGGTGAGGCTAGTTGGATTTCAAGTCGATCTAGCTGCAACAACGGTGACTTGGAGGTTGTCTGGACGGTTGCTTGGCAACGATTGGTGTCGATACCAACGACATGCACCACATTATGCCACGGATCTATATCGATATCGCGAAAACAGAGCTCCGCCAAACCGCGTGCTGCCAATTCATGGATCAACAGGCGACCAACAGCATAGGGGAGCAGCGTCAAACCAGCAGCGGTCAGCAACGATAACGACAGGAGACCCCCAAGGAGCACCCCTTGCCATGGTCGTCTAGACATCATCGGTCACCACTCGCCTTACAATTCACGCTCCAGCACTCGGATAGCTTGCTGGGCTTCCTCTTCCAGGTGTACCAACAACTTTTCCAATCGCTTGATTTTGCCGATACGACTTAAAATATCAATCTCCATGGTGATATCAGCTAGTGAAATGAGTCCTAATTGCCGGCTGGATGTTTTGAGGGCGTGCGCTTCCAAATGCAGATCGGTCATCTCCTTACGCATGACCGCCTTACGAATGTTTTTGACGCGTTGCGGCACTACTTTGAGAAAGGCCTCTAGCAGTGAGGAAAACTCTTGACCCATGGTGTGGCGTAACGCACCCAAAACGCCAGCATCAAAGGTGGGTTGCGCCGATTTAAGCTGCGCTGGACCGCTATCATTGCCTAACCAGCGCCGCAATACCTCGGTCAGGTCGTTCATTAGGATCGGTTTAGCTAAGTAATCGTCCATGCCTGCCGCTAGACAACGCTCCCGGTCTCCCTTCAAACCGAGGGCGGTAAAGGCCACAATCGGTGTCCGTCGTCCGTCGTCGCGCTCCTCTTCGCGCTGACGGATTTTGCGTGTGGTGGTAAAACCGTCCATGATCGGCATCAGGCAATCCATAAGAATGAGATCAAACCGTTCGCGGTCCAGCCGTTTCAGAGCGTCCCGACCATTGGTGACATACTCTGGCTCTAATTCCAGCTTACGTAGCATGCTCACCAACAAGACCCGATTGACGGGATCGTCCTCAACTAACAACACCCGCCCTTGGATCGGAACTGTTGACTGGGCCGGCAATGGAGCCGTTGCCGCTTTCTTAGCGGCTGGTAGTGGCAGGTCAAACGTAAACTCACTACCCTGACCGGGTTGGCTCGTCAGCCAAATGTGGCCATGCATCTGCTCAACAAAACGTTTGGTAATAGCTAAACCAACGCCACTACCGCCGTGCGTGCGCGACACCGACGCATCGACTTGGGTGAAAGGCAAGAAAATGAGATCCTGCTGTTCTTTCGGGATGCCTACTCCGGTATCGGTGATGACAAAACGCAGGATATTGCTATCCTGTCCCGGAGCTGGAAAAACGCGCAGGGTCACCGAACCGCGTTCGGTAAACCGAATGGCATTGCCGAGCAAATTCATCAGCACGACGCGTAAACGGTGGATGTCGCCAAAACGATGGTCGTATAACAAGGGGAAAATCTCACTGCGTACCACCAGCTCTTGGTCGGGACTGCGCTCACGGATCGCAGGTTCAAACAGGTCAATGACGCTTTGCAACAGATGGGACAATTGGAACCATTCGGCACGCTGTTGCGGTTGGTTATCACCGGACAACTCAAGGATATCCCCTAACAGGGCCAGCAGTGCCAAGCTGGAACTGCGCATGGTGGCCACATAACGGCGTTGTTCACCGTCCAGACGGGTGTTGGAGAACAATTCCAGGGTGCTAATGATGCCATTCATGGGCGTGCGCAGCTCATGACTCATAATGGTGAGGAATTCACTGCGACTGCGCAGACCGGCTGCGGCCTCCATTTTCGCCTGCTGCAATATCTCTTCGGTATGCTTATGTTGGCTGACATCGGTTAGGGTGCCGAAATAGCTGGTGAGTTGGCCAGAGCTGTCTGTTTCAGCGATGAGTTGGCCAACGGTCCATACCAACTGTCCCGAGGGTTGTAGATAACGGGAATGGATGATGCGCACGGAGGTGTCGTGGCGTTCCGACCACGGCTGGTTCCACTGGATCGTCCATTTGGACCGATCTTCCGGATGGACAGCGCTGAGCCAGCCATCCCCCATGGCCTGTACCGATGATAGACCGGTGGTTTCGCACCAACTGGCATTGACAAACAGCATGTGTCCGTAAGGATCAATCTGAAAGATGCCGATTGGCACGCAGCTGGCCAATCGTTGAAAGCGCTCCTCTCCTGGGTTACCGGACACGACCATCTCCTGATATAGAAAGTATCACAAAACCATAATAGGGCCACCAGCAATTACAATACCAGTGTCGTAGTCTTTGTGGCTATTGACTCAATATTTGTCGCAACTCCTGGCTCACTGGTTTCGGTTGTTGCAGGGCTGCCAGGAGGGTTGGTGGGTCAAATGCCAACCGTTGTTGTGGATCGATCCATACCGGAATAATGTGACAGCGCGCCTCAATCTCTGCCACCACCAGCGGATCGCAGGGATCTATCTCACGGTGCCATAAAAAACAGACGGGCCGATCACTACGTAGAATAATGCTCTGCACTGTGGTGGACTGGGCTTGCAGCACGACAAACGCATCCGCTTGGTGCCACACCTGCTCAAAAGGACGCCGCTCAATGTGGACAGTCGGGCCCAGTAACTGCCCATGACCCAGCCAGCTGTTTTCCGGATGGGCTTTATAGATGACGGTATAACCAGAGGCGACCAGTAGCCGGCACAACCGCCACTCCCAATGCAGTTGTACCGGCAGCGCTAACGGGCCCTGCATATTGCGTGGATTGGCAATCAATCCCATGACCATCACCTGTCGAATGGGTTCCTGACGGGGGCGCTGCGAGGTCAGTAGGGGAGGAGACCAACGGTGCGGCTGTATGGAACAGATGGCTGCTGTCAAGGGCGGCTTCCCCCATTGCTGTTGCCAAAAACGGTGTGCCAGACGTTGTGCACGTTCGGCAGCAGCGTCGGTCAGGCAGTAGAACCGGTCAACGCCGATGGTCTCCATCATATCCACACCATTGGAAAAGCGAAAATCAAAGTTGGCGTGGATGCTGGAATAGACATGACCACCATTTTCTTTGGCTACAAATGCCAGCAATGCCGCAAAATATCCTCCCAACGAACCCAAGAAGCAGTCGATGGCACGCTTCCTCAGGAGGTGATGAATCGTTTGGTAATCCTGCCAGGCGCTAGTAAGCTGTGGCACCAAGTAGTCAACGATCTGTTGCTGTTCGCCAACAGTTAAGGCTGCCTCGGCCCCAACTTGCTGAGCAACTTGGTCAACGATGTGGCTGAAGCGGTTGGCTTCGGTCAGGATCGCCGCTTCTACATCCGATGGCGGGCGTTGGTGGCCGCGCCGTCCCAGAAAACTATAGGGGTTACGAACTCGGTGAGACCATGACGATAACAGATCGTTCGGTAGGGGCTGCTGATTCAGGCGCAACAGCGGCCTAGGAATGCCAACAGCGTCTAACTGACGCAACAGCAACGCCTGACCATGAAAGGCCAGCCAACGCTTATAGCGACTTGACCGATCGCTACGGTCAATAAACAGCTCACGCTGCTGCCGATCCAGTTGGGTCGGAAAGACACCAGAGGCGTGATCAGCCACTATGCCAGCATGGTCCGTGGTGATCCGACTGCGCAATTGACGTATCAATAGGCGGCTGGCGATATCAATCGCCAGCGCCTTTTTAGTAAAAAGCAGCCGCCTCGCCAAGTTGGCCAAATTGGTAGTAGGTTCAGCGGCTACATCACGCAAAATAGACTCGAATAGGCGGTAGCGTAAACGCGGTCCCGTGAGTGGGTCAATCGGCCAACTAAAGGCCTCGCTAGCGATCCAATTAAGATCGATAGCGAGGCTGCGGTCAGGACCGATGCGCAACTCGTCGGTGGCAGCGGTCAGCATGGTCAGATTTTCGGCTGCTTATCAGCGATCATGCGTGCCAAGCCATCCCGTTGCTGCTTACCATGATAGGCAATGACGTTTTTGCCATTCATGTCGATCATAGCGGTGTTGGCACCATGATGCATCAACACCTTAACCGTGTCTAAGTGGTCTTGGCGTGCGGCCAGCATCAAAGCCGTGATCCCCTCGTGATTAACACTATTAACGTTGGCACCATGGGCTAAGATAGCCTGGACGATGGTGACATAGCCCCGCTCAGCTGCAAGATGCAAGGCGGTGCAACCACATTCATGTTGCCGCGTCAAGTCAGCGTTACGGTTCAGTAACAGCTCGACCACTTCTTCATGACCGGCTCGGGCCGCCAACATCACCGGCGTATAGCCCTCACGATTCTGTTGGTTGATGGCCGCTCCGCGTTCCAATAACAAGGCCACAACTCGGGTCGAACCCCACTCCGCCCCATGCATCAAGACGTTGCGCCCTTTCTGATCAAGCCGCTGCAAGTCAGCACCGTGATCCACCAATGCCTTGGCAATGTCGAAGTAGTCATACTGTGCCGCGTGCATCAGCGCATCTTGTCCATTGTTGCTGGCCGCATTCGGATTGGCGCCCTGTTTCAACAACAATTGCACCACATCCTCGTGGCCCCATTGTGCTGCCAACATCAGGGCCGTCTGTCCCCAACGATTGGTGGCATTGACGTCAGCCTTGTCCTCAATCAACCGTTGCACCACATCCCGGTGACCATATTCGGCAGCCCACATCAAGGGCGTCATATCGACGTTGCCACGTCTGTCAACCGGAGTTCCGTCTTGCAAAAGACGGACGACCGTGCCCATATCACCATTCATGGCCGCCATGGCCAAGCCATTGTGTTGTTGCGTTGTCGCTTGCTCTGTTGGTTGATGGCCACTCATCAGCGCCATAACACCGGACAGAGCAAGTATCGATACTGTTAGTTTCCATCCGGTGGTTCTCATCGTCGTCTCCTTCAGTTGATCCCTGCATTCTCGGTTACTACAGCAGAAGATTTAGCTTATCATTATATTAGAATTATCTAATATAATGACTCACACCCTCTTGCTATACAGTAAAGCACGATTGATGCCAAGTTCTTCCCGTACCCCTCACCCTGCCTTCTCCCACAAGGGAAGAGGGTGAAAAGGCCGTTTCATGCCCCCCTCTCCACCTGTGGGAGAGAGGATGGGGTGAGGGGAAAAAGACGAAGGTAGCCAAGTTGTATCAGAAATGCGCAAAAAACGTATCATAGTGTATCATTGTGTTGCATTGTGTCGCACTACAAAGTGATCTCTAGACCTTCCCGGGCCAATAGGCAGATCGGATCCCCAAGTTGATGTGGGTAACGTTCCATGGTTTCCTGGTAAATACGCTCAAGGCGTTCGTCGCTACGGGTTGGCTCGTGGTGGGTAAAGATCAGCTGTTTAACAGCTGCTGCCCGTCCCACAGCGATGGAGGTATCGTAGGTGCCATGACCCCAACCCCGTTTGGCCGGATATTCTTCCGCCGTGTAAGAGGTGTCGGCGATCAGGATGTCACAGCCAGCGATAAAATCAATAATTCCCTCATTTTTCTGGTTCATAAACGAAGCGTATTCATCATAATCTTCGTCTTCGGGGTCGTAGATGTTAAACAACGGTTCATGGTCACCAGTAAAAAAAACCGTCTTACCACCGCACTCGATTTTGTAGCCGAAGTTGAGCACCGGATGATTCATAAATAAATTGGTGACCGTGGCATCCTGCACTTGCACCACTTGGCGCTCACGCAGGGTGTGGTATTCCATGGTGGCTTTCAGCTCCGATTCACGTACCGGGAAATAGCAATACTCCATTTGGCGCGCCAGCACGTTGCGCAGATCGTTCTGCATGATGGGATCAAAAGCCCCGTAGAGCCGTATGGTATTACCTGGAATAAACGTTGGAATAAAAAAGGGCAAACCCTGGATATGGTCCCAATGGGTGTGGGTAATAAAGATATTGGCTGTAATGGGCATCTCAGGAAGCAGCGTTTGTGACAACGGGAAAATACCGGTGCCAGCGTCTAGTATGATCAAAGCGCCGGCGTCACTGCGTATCTCAATACAGCTGGTATTGCCACCATAACGCACTGTCTTGGTCCCGGGGGATGGGATAGAGCCACGCACGCCCCAAAATTTTACCTTCATGCCACTGTGTTCTCTCTAACCCTTATACTAAATACGCATGAATATACGCGCTTTCTCAATTTCTTCAGTGAGATTGGTCAGGCTATCGATGAGGCCGTCGATATCGCTACCAAAACGCTGTTGCAAACGATCCGCAAAAAGATCGTTGACCGGATTGCCGCTTTGGCCAAGTCCCAATGTTTTAGCAATACAATTGCCGCTGTGGACGCAGTCGAACAACAATTGCGTTCGTGCATCCAGAGACGCCCCAACATCGGCACCATGATGGTTGCGAATGCAGGTGACCAACGAGTTAGGCAGTTGCCACTTCTCTCCTAATAGGGCTCCCACCTCGGCATGATCCGCACCGATGATCTTCTGCTCAACCTGATGCAGGGACAGCTGATGCTTTCTGGCGGTACTCAAGGCCATATCAAACTCACGGGGCATAAATTGGGCAAACACCGCTTTACCAAAATCGTGCAACAGGCCGGCAACAAAAAAATCGGTGGCATGAATCTCCGATACTCCCAAGCGCAGCGCCAAACGCTTGCTAATGGTGGCGGTAGCCAAAGCGTGCAACAAAAAATCATCCATATTGAGATGACTGTCGTTCTTAACGGGCAGCATGCCGCTGGTAGCAACCGTCAACGTCAAATTTTTGATCGTATTGATGCCAACAAACACCGCTGCTTGGTTGATCGACATGATACTACGCGACAGGCCAAAATAGGCCGAATTGACCAGCTTGAGAATTTTTACCGTCAATACCGGATCGTGATCGATGATTTGAATCAGGTCCTTAGGACGAAAATTGAGGTCAGAAGTGAGCTGTAAGACACGATGGACGCTCTTCGGAAAGGCGGGCATACGGTCAACCAGTCGGATCAGCTTATGATGCAACTCGCCCATGATCTTGACTTATATCCTGAAGTTTCACGGTTTTTTAGATTTCAGTTTTGGTCAAAAACAGCAACTGACCC
>JADGCM010000062.1 GCA_015228995.1 Magnetococcales bacterium | reverse complement strand
ATTGCGTCAGATTGCGTCAGATTGCGTCAGATTGCGTCAGATTGCGTCAGATTGCTCTGGCCTCGATTGTAGCATAAATTTTACGCTTGTTCTGTGCTTTTCTCTTACTTCATTTATCGATTTCCAATTTAAGATTTGAGGATTTTCATGAGAGATGATGCGTTATATGACGATGATTTGGTGTTTTCTGCTACAGCTGATCGGATAGGATCATCCAATACAACTTCGGCGTGTTCCCAAGAGCCTCCATGGAAAATTGTGATCGTTGATGATGAACCCGATATTCACCATCTGACCACATTGGTCCTTAAAAATTTCACCTTCGATACCCGTCCGGTGGAACTGATCCATGGCTACTCTGGGAACGATGCCAGACGTTTGATGCGCGAGCATTCAGATGTGGCGATGATTCTACTGGATGTGGTGATGGAGACCGATCAGGAAGGGCTGGGGGTGGTACGCTACATTCGCGAAGAGTTGGATAATTCTTTTGTGCGTATTATCCTGCGTACTGGGCAGCCTGGGTATGCCCCCGAATCACGCGTCATTGCCGACTACGATATTGATGGCTACAAAGATAAAGTCAACCTGAGCGATCAGGAGCTAATCACGTCGGTAACCACTGGCCTGCGCTCCTACGCGCTGTTGCACACCGTCGACAACACCCGTAAGGGTCTCAGGAAAATCATTGCTGCCACCAATCAGCTTTACGAACCCAAATCTTTTGGGCAATTGGCCGCCGAGATTCTGACTCAGCTGTCCAATCTGATTGGTGGCAACGACTACGGCAATGGTGAGGAACCTAGCGTAAACAGTTTCGTGGCGGCTGAAAAGCATGGCGCCATCAAAATTTATGCTGCTACTGGCCATTACAAAACCTATATTGGTAAGCCGCTCATTGAGGGGACTACCTCAGAGGTCATCGACATCGTCAATCGTGCCTTGCGAGAAAAAAGAAACCTGTTTACCGACCATGACTTTCTCGGTTATTGTCGCACCAGAAACGGCATGGAAAATCTGGTCTATTTTCGCGGTACCCAGCGGCTTAGGGAAGCCGACCGAGATTTAATTGAGACCTTCACGGCCAATATCACCGCTGCTTTTGAGCAAGTCCTCCTCAGCAGAGAGATCATCAAAACCCAAAAAGATGTCACCTTTACCTTGGGGGACGTGATCGAAACCCGTTCTGGCGAGGCCGGTCAGCATGTGCGTCGGGTGGCGGAATGTTCGCGTCGCTTGGCGCAATTGGCTGGTCTGTCTGACCAAGAGTGTGAGATATTGCGGGTGGCTTCCCCGATGCACGACCTAGGTAAAATTGGCATTCCTGACGCTGTCCTCAACAAGCCAGGCAAATTGACCGAGGAGGAGTGGGCGGTTATGCAGTCCCATACCCGGATCGGTTGCCAAGTACTCCAAGACGCGGACCAAGAAATTCTCAAAACCGGTAGCATTGTTTGTGGCCAGCATCACGAGAAATGGGATGGCAGTGGCTATCCCAACGGGTTATCAGGAGAACAAATTCATATCTTTGCCCGTATTACCGCCCTAATTGACGTCTTCGATGCCTTGACGCACGAGAGAAGCTATAAAGAGGCCTGGAGCACTGACAGGGCGCTCGCCTGGATCAAACAAGAGCGCGGCCGCCATTTTGATCCCCACTTGGTCGATCTTTTTCTGGCCCACATTGACCAATTCATGGCCATCCAGTTGGCGTTTACTTAAGCCGGGGCAACCTGCCGCCTTTCCCCTCACCCTGCCCTCTCCCAACAAGGGGAGAGGGCAGGGTGAGGGGTCAAAAAGCGGTGGCCTGGTTCAGAATGTCCCATTTTAGGTGGAAAGCCGTCATTCATACTGCAACGACCTCAATCGCAACCAGTGCATGAGTCTGGGCCGCCACTCACACAGAACCAGCCAACGCATCAGTTCGTGCATGTCTTGAAAGAGCGCGGAGGCGTTGGGATTGCGTGGCCCTTGTTCGACACGATCAATGCGATGGGTGGCACTAAACCGCTCCAGCAGCGTTGCCGTGATGGTGCTGTCGGTAAAATCGTGACACTCGATGATGATGTCACAACCGGCCAACGCTGGCGCCAATCGGGGATCTAATAAATCTTTTTCACATCCTTCACAATCGACCATCAACAAGGCCCGCTGTCCCTGGGTCACCTGCTGCAATCGTTCGGCGGTGCAGAGCCCCAGCACCTCAATCCGATCCGCGACGCCGTTTAACTCAACCCCCATTTTACAAATTCGCTGGGCGTTGGCATCAATATCGAACGCGTATACGCGCGCCTGCGGTAAACAGCGAGACAAGCCGATGGCATAATAGCCCTCGGCACAACCGACATTGATGACGGTATGATAGGGAACGGTGATTGCCTCGCGTAGCCACGGATGCAGTTCGATCTCGTACCAACCGGTCAGCTTGCTGATAATATCGTAGGCCGCTGCCGGAGTGGCTGGCGACAAGGCTTCGTCATAATAACGCATGCCGCGAAAAGGCCCCTCTTGGACGGTGTGCTTGAACAGGTTGAGATAATGGGGCAGTAGCGTCAACACCACCACATTGCCAAAATAAACGGATTTCTGGAAGGCGTACTGCCTGATTTGCTCTAGACGTTGCCGAGCGTGAGCATCGTTGGGATCTAAGTCCAGCGCCATACGATAGGCCGTTGCAGCCATGGGAAAATGCTCCATCTGCTGATGTATCAGCCCAAACAAATTCCAACTATCGGGGCGTTTTTGGTCCTGAGACAGAGCCGCCCGGCATAGATTCAGGGCCCGCTCATTCTGCCCGGCATTGACCGCAGCCAGTGCCTCTTGAAGAATTTGTTTGATATCCATTCGTTCTTTCCAGTAAATCGTGTTACACTACCGGTCGGTGGTGGTTGCGATTATAGTAATTTATAACCGAGTATGGAATGGTTGGGTTTTTTTTTCTGTCATATCGCCCCATTAGGTGGCTGCAGTTCGTTGTGGTATTGTGCTGTAGCGGCTTGGCCGTCGCTACGGGTTGGACAGCAGATAGCAGCGGCTTATGCCATGCAATCGCTGCCCGTCTCTCCAGCGTTCCGGCTGCTGAATGTCTGGCACGCAAGTTAGTTGCTAGTAGCGGAACATCGGTATCCGGTCGGCCTCTGCTATTGCGCGAACACGGGCCGCTCCCAGGTAAAACACCACAAGCCAAGGTGCTGTTAATCGGTGGTATGCACGGTGATGAGTACACCTCGATCAGCTTGATTTTTGCTTGGATGCGGCTGCTAGAGCGCTATCACAGCGGTCTGTTTCACTGGCGTATCGTCCCTTTACTCAACCCAGATGGCCTGCTCCATCAGCCCTCTCAACGCGTCAATGAACACGGGGTTGACCTCAATCGAAACTTCCCTACCCGAGACTGGCAGACTGAAAGCCTAGCCTATTGGCAACAGAAGACCCAACGCGACAGCAGGCGCTATCCCGGCAGCGCTGCTATGGTCGAGCCGGAATCACGTTGGCTGGCGGAGGAGATCCGTGCCTTTGCACCCGATGTCATTGTATCGGTACATGCCCCGCTGGGAGTGGTCGATTTTGATGGTCCGGCACGGGTGACCCCCCCACGAAAACTTGGCCCCCTGCCGCTGCGACCAATGGGCACCTATCCTGGCTCTCTGGGTCGTTATGCTGGTGAGGAGATGGGTATTCCGGTACTAACCATCGAGTTAGCCTCCGCCACTCGCATGCTCTCTCCTGCCGATAGCCGCAAGGTGTGGGGTGATCTCATCAGCTGGTTACGTCTGCAAGTCAAGAACCACTGAGCTGGAGGAGATGATCATCCATGAACCCATTGTTACATCGGTTACAGCCCTACCCGTTCGAGAAATTATCCCTGTTGCTGCGTTCGGTCACACCACCTGCCGATAGGAGCGCCATCGACCTATCCATTGGTGAACCGCGCCACCCGGTAGCACCGTTCATCCGTCAGGCCATGGCCCAGGCGCTTGACGACGGCATCGCTCGTTACCCCACCACCCGTGGCGACATTGCCTTACGTCAAGCCATTGCCTCTTGGTTAATGGGACGTTTTGGCGTGGCGGGCATTGATCCTGAGCGCCAAGTGCTACCCGTTAATGGCACCCGTGAGGCGCTGTTTTCAGTGGCACAGGCGGTTGCTGGCGGTAGCAACGATGCGGTGGTATTGATGCCCAATCCGTTCTATCAAATTTATGAAGGGGCAACCCTGCTCGCTGGTGCCGAGCCCGTTTACGTCGCGGCTGATGCTGCCAACGGTTTTTTACCCAACTATGCCGCACTGCCAGGATCTCTACTGCAGCGCACCAAGTTGCTCTATCTTTGTACCCCATCTAATCCAACCGGCAGCGTCTTATCACTGCCGCAGTTGATTGAAATCATCGAACTTGCGGACCGTTACGATTTCGTCATCGCCTCGGATGAATGCTACTCTGAAATTTGGTACGATGCCCCGCCGGCAGGGTTGTTACAGGCTGCTTGGCAGATGCAGCGCTACGACTTTCGCCGTTGCTTGGTGTTCCATTCCTTATCAAAGCGCTCCAATATGCCCGGGGCCCGCAGCGGCTTCGTCGCTGGTGATGCGACTCTATTGGGGGAATACTTTAAGCTTCGTACTTACACCGGATGTGCAACGCCGCCTTTTGTCCAACAAGCAGCCACCGTCGCTTGGCAAGATGAACAGCACGTGATGGCCAATCGTGACCTCTACCGGCAGAAGCTAAACGATGCCATGGCGATCTTGGCACCGGTCTGTGATATTCGGCCACCGGAAGCCGGATTCTATCTATGGTTGCCCGTTCCAGGTGGCGGCGAACGCTTTGCGCAACAGCTCTTTGCCCACTGGCATGTGACGACATTGCCTGGGGCCTACCTTGGACGCTGCGACCAGGCTGGCCGCAACCCCGGTCATGATTTCATCCGGGTGGCCATGGTCGCCCCCCCGGAGCAAAATCGCGAAGGCATCCTGCGCATCAAAGCGTGTATTGAGACCCAATCGCCGTCATCATCACCATCCCCATAAGGAGAGCACCATGAAGAAAATGTCGATAGAATCCCTACAACAAGCCGTCGAGGATATATGGGAACATCGAGAAACACTGCAACCGCAACCGTTTGATGAAACGCGTATCGTCTTGATGCGCGTGATCAAGGAGCTCGATAAAGGCCGGTTACGGGTAGCTCAGCCACAGCCAGATCACCCAGATGCCATTCATGGTTGGGTCGTCAATCAGTGGTTGAAAAAGGCCATTCTGCTCTACTTTAAGTTCAGTCACATGCAGACCATACGTGCTGGAGATCATCGCTATTACGATAAAATCTCCCTCAAATTCACCCAGTGGGAACACCATGATTTCGAGAAGGCTGGCATCCGTGTCGTCCCCCCCGCCACCGTGCGTTATGGCGCCCATCTCGCCCCAGGGGTGGTTTTGATGCCCTGTTACGTCAACATCGGTGCCCACGTTGGCAGTGGTACCATGGTGGATACTTGGGCCACGGTGGGTTCGTGCGCCCAGATCGGTCGTAATGTCCACTTGTCGGGTGGTGTTGGTATCGGCGGCGTCTTGGAGCCGCTGCAAGCCAATCCGGTGATCATTGAGGACGATTGTTTCATTGGGGCACGTGCTGAAGTAGCCGAGGGGGTAGTGGTCAAAACCGGATCGGTGTTGTCTATGGGGGTCTACCTCGGCGCCTCAACGCCTATTGTTGATCGGGCCACTGGCCAGATTTATCGTGGTTACGTGCCAGCCTATTCCGTGGTGGTCCCTGGTACTCTGCCAGGCAAGCCATTGCCCAACGGACAGCCGGGTCCTAACCTCTACTGCGCTGTTATCGTTAAGCAAGTGGATGCCCAGACCCGTGCCAAGACAGCTATTAACGAGTTGCTGCGTGATTTTTAATGGGCCCGATTGACACTGAACCAACAGATGAGCCGGTCGTTTTTTGAACAACCCGTTCTGAATGGACCTTACAGCTGTCCAAGCCGGCACTGGGAGCTAGACCCGGACGGGCAACCCAGCGGCCGCCTGCTAGAGAGCCGTCGCGTCTCCTCTTATGTTACGCCTGTTCCCAAACCGGCGCATCGCCGTGGCGGCACCACCGCCAAAGAGAGCCGATTGCAGTTTGAGGAGGTTTCAACCGGCAGTCAGGAGTATGACCCCACACCCATCATCAACAAAATCCGTGATGAAGTGGCCTACTGGCGGCAGATCCCTGATCCACGTCTCTGGCAGGTGACTCCAGAGACAGCAAGGCTGCTGCAACACTGGCGGCACCACCCCTTTCAGGGTATACGGCCGTTTTTTTGTCAACTCGAAGCGGTAGAAACCGCCATCTGGCTGGCTGAGGTAGCCCCAAAAACAGCACGCTGGGCCCATGACCATCTGCAGCGCGCCAATGAACAGGCCAACCCCAATATCTTCCGTATGGCCTAAAATTGGCTAATCGAGCTGACCGACCGCTACCAGATGCAGGCTGAGTTTGACAGGCTATTGGCTTCAATTAGAGAGGTGTTCCCATGATTACCGATACAGAAATCAGAGTAAAAGGCGTTCAGATTCTTGCCCAGTATTTAGGGAATATTGAGATGGAAAGATTTATAGCCCTCATCCAAAGAGAGCCTTTTGACTATACCAAATGGAGACAAAATATAGATGCTGACGAAAGCATCGAAAACATCAGTAGCAAAGCTAGGGGAGATGATGTCCATGACCACGCTTGAGCAGATTTACACCGAAGCCCAGCAACTCCCGGACGAGATAGCCGTCGAGGTACTGGATTTTATCCGGTTTTTAGCCTGTCGGCATGGTCTGAAACAGCAGGAAGAAGATCGGCCCAAGTCGCAGCATCGCATGATGACAGCAGAGAGCAAAAAAGCGCTGGCTGACATGATGAATAATCCTTACCCTCTTAAAGAGGGCTGTCTGATCACGCAGAAATCGGTCAAGGAATTTTCCGGCCCACTGGCAGTACTGCGTGCCCATGTGGCTGACCAGTATGGCGACATGCAACCCATGATTCGAGAGGAAATTTATGACACGGATGCAAGTAATGACTCTCGTCCGAACGGTACTAGAATGGCTGAGCTTTTGACAGAAATGGCTGAAAAAAACATTGGTGAAATTTTCGGGGATCCTTTGGAATGGCAGAAAGAAATTAGGACAGATCGTCCCTTACCCGGTAGATAACAGACATGATTCTTATCGATAGCAACATCTTTATATACGCAGCATTGCCAGAGCACGCTGCCCTACGCAGCCAAATGCATGGAAAAATGCTGTCTGTTTCTGTCATTAGCTACATAGAAGTTCTTGGATACCACCAATTGACACCAGAACACATCCATTTTCTGACACGACTGCTGGACATGGCTCAATTGATCCCATTATCGTTACCAATTATGGACACAGCCATCATGCTGCGACAACAGCACCGCATAGATTTGGGAGATTCTGTCATAGCAGCCACAGCACTGGAGCATAATATGGAATTATGGACACGCAACACCAAGGATTTTAACTGGATTTCTGGACTAGTCATCTGTGACCCATTATCTACAAAGCACCTAGAACAATAGCATTTTTTGTCGGGAGTCCCCTCATGGCCCGTGAACCGAAAAAGCAGGTTGCCACCCTCACCCACGATGAGGCCAACCGCAAGCACATCCCCACGGCTGAGTTGCAGTCGATCATGGGTCACGAGGAAAAGCGCCCCATCCGGCTGGCTTATGAACGGCGCAACCCCGATCTCGACCCGCAGCTGGTGTGGCGTGGCAAGGATGTGCAAGAGTGGTCCGATCTGATTGTTCATGCACCACCGCTCTACATTCAGGAAAAGATTCATCCTAAAGCCCTGATTGATGACTTGCAGCGGCAGAGTGAGGCCCGTGCCCAGGGCCAGAAAAAACATCAATTCTCCATGGATCTTT
Organism: Magnetococcales bacterium; assembly: GCA_015228995.1. GTDB lineage: Bacteria > Pseudomonadota > Magnetococcia > Magnetococcales > JADGCH01 > JADGCH01. The sequence goes on along the minus strand of JADGCM010000062.1, from coordinate 1,520 downwards.
TCTCCGACTTCAACGGCCTGCCGGAGGGGGCCTCGGTCACCGACTTCTATCAGCACGACGCCCACTGGTCCAACCGCATGATCTTGGGCGATTCACTTCAAGTAATGGCCTCGCTGGCCGAACGCGAGGGCTTGCGCGGCAAGGTGCAGTGCATCTATCTTGACCCACCTTACGGCATCAAGTTCAACTCCAATTTCCAGTGGTCTACCACCAGCCGTGATGTCAAAGATGGCAACCGCGACCACCGCGACCGCCTGACTATCGCCCGCGATCTGTTGACCGACAGCGGCTCAATCTTTGTGCAGATTGGCGACGAGAACGTCCATCGGGTGCGAATGCTGCTGGATGAGGTGTTTGGGGATGAGAATCTTGTCAGTCAAATAGTATACAGAACAACAACTGGTAAGGCAGATGAGATTGCCTGCTGGTTCATCGATACCGACTACAACGAAGAGAGCTTTTTTGTGCGTCATGCCTATTTCCTCGGCGCCTCAGGGCGCATTGCCGTCAAGGTGATTAACCACCTTGGCGATGAGGTCATGAAGGTATTTGGGGTCGGAACAAGCCAGCGGTTGCATAGGTCACGGTCGTGAGCCGTATTGATGCCGTTTGTCGGCGGCTCATCCAGCTGATGGCCATCACGGCAGGGCTATTATTGGGCTATATAGTCGTCGGTCGATTCGATGAGTTGCAGGCCCATTTCAATCGTATGGCCCTGATCTATCTGTTGCCGGTCGGCGGTTTTGCCCTACTCACCGCTATCATCGGTTGGATGCGGCGGCCGATACATGCCCTAGCATTGACGCTATTGTTGTCGCTGTTGTTGCCCCTCTACCTTTTTGAGGGGTGGCTGATCATTCAATACGAACAGCTAGAAACCAAAGTCTCCCAAGCAGCGCAGCGGTTTGGCTACGCTTACGACGATCGTACCATCAACCAAGTCGTTGCGGACGAGCAGAAGCGCTTGGCATCGGAACGGGTGCATCCCTTCTTTCGTTTGGTGACGGCTTTGGAGCAGGAGCAATGGTTGATATTGGGCAATACCCCCAACCACCGCATCGTCTATTGCAATGAAGTTGGCCCTTATATGATCTTCGATACCGACCGTCATGGCTTCCATAATCCTGATGGGCTGTGGCAGCGTGGGGCGCCCGAGCTGATGCTGATTGGTGACTCCTACACCCAGGGGGCCTGTATCCCAGACGGTCGTGACCTAGCCAGCCATATCCGCCGTACCATTCCCCATACCATTAATTTGGGCATGGGAGGCAACGATCCGTTGCTCAACTTGGCATCTCTGATTGAATATGCGGTACCAATGCGGCCGAAACGGGTACTGTGGCTCCATTTTGCAGGCAATGATTTAAGCGGCATGATGGGCAATCGTAGCCACCCTATTTTGCAACGTTACGTCAACGACGGCCATTTTTCGCAACAGCTGATCCAACGTAGTGGTGAGATTGAACAACGTATGAGCCGTTTTTACCGTGAGCAACTAGCGGTCCAGTCTGCAGAGCCAC
>JADGCM010000002.1 GCA_015228995.1 Magnetococcales bacterium | reverse complement strand
TCCGCTGGTACTGACACCCTGACCATACTAGCAGCCAGTGCCGTGTCGACGTCGTTGGTTGAGAGCGTGATTGGCTCCACTGGAGTTGACACGCTGACATTGCTGATGCCTAGTGCGGTGACAACATCATTGGTTGAGAGTGTCATCGGTACGACCGGTAGCGACACACTAGTATTGGCCCCCACCGGTATGGTCTCGGTTTCCCAGGTTGAATCTGTTGTCGGTTCGGCTATCTGGGATACCCTCTTCATGATGACGGATGGGACGATCTATGTTGCCAACGCGGTAGAAACCATCATCGGCTCGGCGGGCGTTGACACGGTCTATGTGTTGGACGGCAGTGAAGTTTGGACTGCCGGTGTTGAGTCGGTTGAGTACCCCTCCACCTATAAGTTGAACGGTGTGCAGACGCAAATCTCTCTCAGCTATGGAGACTACCTTCCGAATAGCACCAGTGGCGATACCATCGAGCTGGTTTCGGCGTCAGCGGTTCACATCAGTGCCGCAGCGACAATTTTGGGTAGTGCTGGTATCGATATTGTCACTTTACGTACCAGTGGCACCAGAGTTGTGAGCGGCGTTGATTCGCTGATCAGCGCTGCCGGTGCTACCGACACCATGGTGCTGTTGAGCAGCAACGCCATGGCTGTTTCCAGTATTGACTCCATCCTCAGTGTTGCTGGGGTGACCGATACGGTGGCACTGCTGACCAGCGGTAGCACGTTGGCCGGTGGCATTGACTCGCTCATCAGCATCCCTGGGGCGACAGATACCCTCTCGCTGCTGAACAGTAACAGCTTGGCCATTTCTGGCGTTGAATCGGTCATCAGCCCCAGTGGGGCCACCGACACGCTAACGCTGTTGACCAGTGGCGTAGCGGTTTTCTTTGATGTTGACTCGATCATCAGTGCCAGGGGTGCCACCGATACGGTGACGTTGCTGACTTCCCAGATATTGGCTGTGTCGGGTGTCGATACGTTGACTGGTACCAACAGTACCGACACTGTCTACCTGCTGACCAGCAGTCTCTTGGCAACCTCCAATATAGACAGAATATACAGCAACAGTGGTGTCACCGACACCGTGACGTTGCTGACCGGTACCATCGTCATGCTATCCTCTGTCGATTCGTTGATCAGTGGCGGCGGTGCCACTGATACGGTAGTTCTGCTCACCAGTGCCTCTCTATCAGCTGCGTCCGTAGATACGATCGTTAGCCGTTTTGGTGCCACCGACACGGTCACATTATTGAGCAGCCGTGCGTCGTTCTATTTTTCTGTAGACTCCATCATCAGTCCCAACGGTATTGTCGATACGATTAACCTGCTCACGAGTAGTTCTGTGATAGTCTCAGGGGTTGATTCGGTCCTGAGCCATAGTGGTGTCACCGATACCATTGGATTACTGACCAGCAACAAAATCACTGTCTCAAGCATCGATTCCATTATTGGAACGCTCTCTACCACAGATACCGTCGTGATGTTGACCAGTGCCTCTATGGTTGTAAATAGTATTGACACGGTCGTTGGTTCAGCTGGTACCGACACGCTAACATTGATGACCAACGGCATCATCTATGTCACCAACATCGAGAGTGTCGTCGGCAGTTCTGGAGTTGACACCGTTATCATCACCCCCGGGGCAGGCGTACCGACGTTGGTTGATATCGAAAGTCTGGTAACCTTTACCCCAGACACCACTGCCCCATCGGCCCCGGCCGGCCTTGATTTAGCCGCTGCAGACGACACCGGCACATCCAACTCCGACAACATCACCAGCCAAACCAGCGCTTTAACCATTAGTGGTACGGGTGAAGTTGGGGCTTCCTTGGTGCTATTTGACGACAAAGATAACGATGGCGTCATCGACAGCGGCGAAGCCCTGACCACCACCAGCCTGACAGCAGCAACCTGGAGTGCCGATATCAGCTTGGCGTCTGGCAGCCATGCCATCAAGGCGGTGCAGACCGATGTGGCGGGCAACAGCAGCACGGCATCGACGGCGTTGAGCGTTACTATTGGACAGATTTATACCGTTATTTCTATTAATAATTTTAATGGGCATACTTATAAATTGGTACATACTTCAGAAGATATATCGTGGACTGATGCAAAAAACCAGGCAGAAGCCATGGGGGGCTATTTAGCCACGATTACATCGTCGGAAGAAAATAAGTTCATTTCATCACTATATAATGATAGCTCTTCATACTACTGGTTAGGAGGTTATCAACCAAATCCCGGAGTTGGAGAACCTAATGGTGGTTGGGCATGGGTGACGGGAGAGTCCTGGAGCTATACTAACTGGTATTCAGGCCCGCATTCTCAACCCGATAATGACGGAGGAACTGAGCACTTCTTGCAAGCTGTTGGTCCAAGTATTGGATTTTATAGTAGTGTATGGGGACAAAACAGTGACGGGTATCTTTGGAATGATGTTTCTAATAATTCTTCAGTTAAAAATTTCATTCTTGAGATAGGTTCTGCTTTTCCGTATGTCCCCGTATCTCTCGACCTCGCCGCCGCTGATGACACCGGCACTTCCAACAGCGACAACATCACCAAAAACACCAGCGCCCTGACCATCAGCGGCGGCGGTGGCATGGCTGGTAATAAGCTAGTGCTATTTGACGACAAAGACAACGACGGTGTTATCGACAGCGGCGAAGCCCTGGTCACCACCAGCCTGACCGCAGCAACTTGGAGTGCCGATATCAGCCTAGCCAGCGGCACGCATGCCATCAAGGCGGTGCAGACCGATGCGGCGGGCAACAGCAGCACGGTGTCGGCGGCGTTGACCTTTACGCTAGATTATACCGTTCCCACTGCCCCCACCAGCCTTGATCTCGCCGCCGCTGATGACAGCGGCGCCTCCGATAGCGATAACATCACCAAAAACACCAACGCTCTTACCATCAATGGCAGTGGTGGCGAAGTGGGGGGCTCGTTGGTGCTGTTTGACGACAAAAACAGCAACAGTTGGGTTGATGGTGGCGAAGTATTAGTCACCACCACGATCACAGCAGCGGCCTGGAGTGCTGATATCAGCTTGGCTAACGGCACACATAGCATCAAAGCCATCCAGACCGATGTGGCAGGCAATAGCAGCGAGGCATCGAGTGCGCTGGCCATCACGGTGCAATCGGCCGTGTCATCCCCCCTCTCCTTCGCCACAACCGTTAACTATGCCGTTGGTGGTGGTCCTCGTGGAATCACCAGCGCTGACTTCAACGGCGATGGCCGCATTGACATCGCTTGCGCTACGGAGTTCGATCATAACGTTTCGGTGCTGCTCGGTCAAGTCTCCGGTAGCTTCGCTGCCGCCGTTAATTATGCCGTCGATAGTTACTCTCTTTCCGTCACCAGCGCTGATTTCAACGGCGATGGCCGCATTGATATCGTCAGTGCTAATAGAGGCAGTGCCAGCATCTCGGTGTTGCTCGGTCAAGCATCCGGTGGCTTCGCCGCCGCCGTTAACTATGGCGTTGGGAGTCAACCCCAATCTGTCGCCAGCGCTGATGTCAACGGTGATGGCCGCGTCGATATCGTCAGCGCTAATTTTGACAGCAATAACGTCTCGGTACTGCTCGGTCAAGCCGCCGGTGGCTTCGCCGCCGCCGCTAACTATGCTGTCGGTAATAACCCTTGGGGAGTCACAAGCGCTGATTTCAACGGCGATGGCCGCGTCGATATCGCCAGCACTAATTTTAACAGTAATGACGTCTCGGTACTGCTCAGTCAAGCCTCCGGTGGCTTCGCTGCCGCCGCCAACTATGCTGTCGGTAGCAGCCCTATCTCCGTCACCAGCGCTGATATCAACAGCGATGGATACTTGGATATTGTTAGTGCCAATTGGGGTGGTGGCGTTTCAGTGCTGCTCGGTCAAGCTTCCGGTGGCTTCGCCCAAGCCGTTAACTATGCCGTCGGTGGTAATCCTTGCGGAGTTACCAGTGCTGATATCAACGGTGATGGATTCTTGGATATTATTAGTGCTAATTGGGGCAGTAGTGACGTCTCGGTGCTGCTCGGTCAAGCCTCCGGCGGTTTCGCCACTGCCGTTAACTATGCCGTAGGTAGTGGCCCTGCCTCCGTCACCAGCGCTGATTTCAACAGCGATGGTCTCTTGGATATCGTCAGTGCTAATGTTAACGCTAATAGCGTCTCAGTGCTGCTGAGTACAACATCTGGCGGGTTTGCACCTCCTCAACCGACCAACCTCGACCTCGCCGCCGCTGACGACACCGGCACCTCCAACTCCGACAACATCACCAGCCAAACCAGCGCCCTGACCATCAGTGGTACGGGTGAAGTTGGGGCTTCCTTGGTGCTGTTCAACGACAAAGACAACGACGGCGTCATCGACGGTAGCGAGGCCCTGGTCACCACCAGACTGACAGCAGCAGCGTGGAGTACCGATATCAGCCTAGCCAACGGCACGCACGCCATCAAGGCCATCCAGACCGACGTGGCCGGCAACAGCAGTACCGCGTCGACGGCGTTGAGTGTGACGGTAGATACGACGGCACCGTCACAATTAGGGGCAGCCTCCACCTATAATGCCTTGGCCGATTTTTCAACTACCAGTTCTAATACCGGAATATGGCGTTATGGTGAGGGTAAAACAGGAAACAGCTTTTTACCTCTTGGTAATTACAACAGCGACTCAGCCAATATATACTGGTCGAGTAGTCAGGGATGGGTTGATTCTGGGTTACCAGCGGTAGCAAAAAAAATAATAGCTGGATCGGGCGGATTTTTCTCAGAATGGACAACTAATGTCGCAAACAACACCCCTGGCGGTCTTCTTGTTGTCCATCCAGCCGGGAACAGTACTCGTAGCGATGTCATCATCAAGTGGGTAGCTCCTGCCACGGCCACTTACAATGTCTCTAGTATCTTCGCATTGGATGGTGGTAGTTACACTGGCGGCGTAGATGCTTTGATATTTAGCAACTCAACGCAATTGGTACAACAACACGTAGGGCCAAGGGGTACATTCACATTTGAACAATCTTTGGACCTTCAAGTTGGCGATGTGCTTTTGTTTGGGGTAAATGACGCAGGTTGGGGAAATGGCGATGCCACAGGCTTTAACGCTACCATCACCACAGTAAATAACTTCCTAGATTTAGCCGCCACCGACGACACCGGTGCTTCCAACTCCGACAACATCACCAGCCAAACCAGCGCCCTGACCATCAGCGGTACGGGTGAAGTTGGGGCTTCCTTGGTGCTATTTGACGATAAAGACAACGACGGCGTCATCGACAGTGGCGAGGCCCTGGCTATTACCAACCTGACAGCGGCGGCATGGAGTGCTGATATCAGCTTGACGGCGGGCACGCACGCCATCAAGGCCATCCAGACCGATGCGGCGGGGAATGTGAGCGCGGCCAGTGCTGCTTCTCTCCAGATAGTCGTTGCCGACGCCTTCCAGGTGTCCCTCAACGCCAGCATGGCGTTTACTCCAGGCGAATCGGTGCTGGGCACGGATGGAACTGACACCGTGATCGTTATGAATAATGGCAGCGGTGCCATGAATATATCTGGCGTTGAAACAGTACTGGGAGCCTCTGGTATCGAGACGGTGACACTGCTGAGCAGCGGCAAGTCGGTGGTATCAAGTATCGATACCCTGATCAGCAATGCTGGTGTTACCGATACGGTGGCTCTGCTGACTGGTCACCACGTAATAATTTCTAATATTGAGTCGTTGATGAGTGTTGCTGGTGCTACCGATACCGTAGTGATGCTGACCGGTGGCAGATTGACTGTCTCCCAAGTTGACTCGATCATCGGCAGCAGTGCCAACGAGACCGTGACGCTGCTGACTAGCAGCAAGACAGTGGTATCGGGTGTTGACTCACTCATCAGTGTCAGCAACGCCACTGACACGGTGACCTTACTGACTAGTAGTGCAGTGATGACTTCTGGTATCAATTCATTGATTGGCACCACTTACTCTGCCGACACCATGACACTGCTGACTAGCAGTGTCATAGCGGTTTCGAACATTGATACCTTGTTCAGTGCCAATGGTGCCACTGATACGGTAACGCTGCTCACCGCCGGAGTTGTGCGGATGTCTGAAGTCGATTCATTACTCGGGTCGACTGGTGCGGATACCGTGGCATTGCTGACCGGTGGCGTGATTTACGTCACTAACGTCGAGAATATTATCGGCTCAAACGGTGCCGATACGGTGGTTGTGCTGGGCAGTAGTCCGATCACAGCGCTAAATGTCGAGAGTGTGCTCTATGCTGGTATCGCTCTACCAACAACTCCCACCAGTCTTGACCTTGCCGACGTTGATGATAGCGGCGGTGACAATTTCGACAACATCACCAAAAACAGCAATGCTTTGACTATTAGCGGCAGTGGTGGTGTGTCTGGCAACAAGCTGGTGTTGTTCAACGACAAAAACAACGATAGTGTGATTGACAACGGCGAAGCCCTGGTCACCACCAGCCTGACAGCAGCAGCTTGGAGTGCCGATATTAATTTAGCGGCGGGGACACATACCATCAGGGCCATTCAGCGCAATGCGGCGGGAAATATGAGCGCGGTGTCAGCGGCGTTGACGGTGACAGTAGACACCACTGCCCCGGCCACTCCAACAGTGGCCCTCACCAACGATACCGGTAGCAGTGCTAACGACAAGATTAGCCGTACCGGTGTCGTCACGGTCACTGGTACCGAAAGCAGTGCTACGGTGCAGTACAGCACCAACGGTAGCAATTGGAGCGGCTCGTTCACAGCCACAACGGGCAGCAACACCGTCTACGTGCGTCAGATTGACACGGCTGGCAACAGCAGCGTCTCCTCGACAGCGTTGGTGTTTACGCTGGATAATACCGCGCCCGTTGCTCCGGCTAGCCTCGACCTCGCCACCGCAGACGACAGCGGCACTTCCAACTCCGACAACGTTACCACCCAAACCAGCGCCCTCACCATCAGCGGCAGCGACGGTGAAGTCGGGACGACACTGGTGCTGTTTGATGATAGGAATAACGATGGCATCATCGATAGTGGCGAGGCCCTGGCCACCACTAGCATCACCGGTGCAACGTGGAGTGCCGATATTGCGTTAGCTGCGGGGTCCCATGCCATCAAGGCAGTGCAGACCGATATGGCGGGAAATGGCAGCGTTGCCTCAACGGCGTTGACGATTGTGGTGGCCACCGGTGGTGTCCAATCAGCGCAATTTCCTATCCAGCGCGTCAGCGTTGCTAGTGATGGCACACAGAGCAATGGGAGTTCTTATAACCCCATCCTGTCGACAGATGGTTTGTTTGTGGCGTTTACGAGTGATGCCAACAATTTAGTCTATGGGGACAGCAATGGTGCGCCTGATGTATTTGTTTATGATCTCTCCCTCAAGCAAACCAGACTGGTCAGCGATGGCTACCCCCGCGACCCTTCCATGTCGGCCGATGGCCGCTTGGTGGCTTTTTATAGTGATGCCAGCGATCTGGTCTCTGGAGATACCAATGGTGCGGTAGATGCGTTTGTCTCCGATCGCAGCACCGGTATCACCGTCCGTGTCAGCGTTGCCAGTGATGGCACTCAGGGTAATGGCCACTCTGGGACTTACAGCGGAGAAGATTCTCGGACTCATGGATCCTCCCCTTCTATCTCAGCCGATGGTCGCTTCGTGGCATTTAGTAGTCATGCCAGCAATTTGGTTCCCGGTGACACCAATTTCGGCAGTGATATATTTGTCTATGATCGTGCCACCAGCACCACCAGCCGTGTCAACATCAGCAGCAAAGGCGCTCAAAGCTTTGGCGGCTCCTACAATCCCTCTATTTCTGACGATGGCCGCTTCGTGGCGTTTGCGAGTGGGGATTATATATGGGACCCTGGTCTGGTATCCGGAGATAGTAATGGCTATGCTGATATCTTTGTCTATGATCGTAGCCTCTACAAAATCAGCCGTGTCAGTACCGCTAGCAATGGTTTTCAGAGTAATGGTCACTCCCACGAACTCTCCATCTCTGGTGATGGCCGCTTTGTGGCGTTTGCGAGCAGTGCTAGTAATTTGGTCTCCGACGATACCAATGGTACAACGGATATTTTTATTGTGAGCACAACAACCATTCCTATTCCGTTGGCTCTTGATCTGGCGGCGGCTGACGACAACGACATCTCTAATTCCGACAACATCACTTTCCAAACCAGCGCCCTGACCATCAGCGGCAGTGGTGGTATGGCTGGCAATAAGCTGGTGCTGTTCGACGATGCCAACGACAATAGTACAATCGATAGCGACGAGGCATTGGCCACCACCAGCCTGATAGCAGCAACGTGGAGTGCCGATATCAGCCTGGTAGCGGGAACGCATGCCATCAGGGCTATACAGACCGATGTGATAGGGAATATGAGCGCGGCATCAAGTGCATTGACCGTTGTTGTGCAATCAACCAACAAAGCCCCGACCGTCAGCAACTTAAGTAAAAATGGCGATGAAGACAGCACCATCACCTTCACCACTACCAACTTTAGCGATAAATTCAGCGACCCGGACAGCAATACGCTAAATAAAATTAAAATTACCAGCTTGCCCAGCAACGGCACTTTACGGTTGAGCGGTGCAGCGGTGACGCTTAATCAGGAGATCGTCGCTGCCAACCTTGGTAGTTTGAGTTATGCCCCCAACAGCAACTGGAGCGGTAGCGATAGCTTCGGCTGGAATGGTTATGATGGCACGGTCTACGCCAATAGCGCCGCCACGGTGACCATCGCTGTCAATCCGGTCAATGACGCACCGACGGTCACTGGCTTCAGCAAAAACGGCCTCAGCAACAGTGCCCTCGCCTTCACCAGCAGCGACTTTACCGATCAGTATAGCGATATTGAGGGCAGTGGCCTGACTAAAATCAAAATCACCGGCTTACCCGACAGTGGGACATTGCAACTGAGCAGCAGTGCCGTCAAGCTCGACCAGGAGATTACGGCCGGCAATCTTGGCAACTTGAAATTGGTGCCGGTGGCCAGTGCCGACAGCAGCCCCAGCTTTCAATGGCAGGCTTTCGATGGTAGCAAGTGGAGTAGCAACGCCGCTACGGTCAACTTGAACTTTGTTTATTCGCCGCTATCAACTCCCACTAATTTGGCCTTGCTGCCGAGCGATGATAGCGGTGTGGTTGGCGATGGCGTCACCAATAAGAGCAGTTTAACCGTGACAGGTAGTGGTGAAAGTGGGGCTAAAGTGGCCCTATTCGACGGCAGTAGCAGCAAAGGCACCGCAACCATCACCGCAGCTGGGGATTGGAGCATTAAGCTCTCTGGCTTGAGCCAAGGAGCCCATACCCTAACCGCTAAACAGCTGATTGACGGCGAATGGAGCGAAGCATCACCAGCACTGAGCGTCAGCATCGACACCACCGCTCCGGCAGCCCCGAGCAACTTAAGATATAGCAGCAGCACCAACGAAGTCAGCGGTAGAGGTGAATCTTGGGCCATCCTGACCCTGTTCAACGATAGCAATGCTAACGGCCGGGCCGATGAGGGTGAAGTGGTCTCAGAAGAGGGACTTACCGTCAATGAAGTGGGTATTTGGTCCGTCGGCATCGATCTCCCTGACGGCAAATATAGCTTCAAAGCGATCCAAAGCGACTTAGCCGGTAATGTCAGTAAATCCTTGGTAACGCTGCCGGTCACCATTGGCTCCGGAACGATAACGCCCCGCCCCACCGACCTAGCCCTGCTGCCGAGCGATGACAGCGGGTTTATCGGTGATGGCGTCACCAACAAAACCAGCCTAACCGTAACCGGTAGCGGTGAAAGCGGGGCTAAAGTGGCCCTATTTGACGGCAGCAGCAGCAAAGGCACGGCCACCGTTGCCGCAGCTGGGGATTGGAGCGTTAAGCTCTCTGGCTTGAGCCAAGGAGCCCATACCCTGACAGCGAAACAGCTAGTCGATGGCGAGTGGAGTGAAGCGTCGCCAGAATTGAACGTGATTGTCGATAGCAGTGCCCCGGCAGCCCCGAGCGGCTTGAGATATAGCAGCAGCAGCAACGAGGTCAGCGGCAAAGGCGAAGCCGGGGCTAGCCTCACTCTGTTCAAAGATGGCGAAGTGTTTGGCGAGAGTATTATCGTTGATGAAACAGGCAATTGGAGCAGCAGCGTTGCGCTAGAGGTCGGTAGATATAATTTTAAGGCGACCCAAAGCGACTTGGCTGGTAATGTCAGTAAAGTCTCCACAACGCTGCCGGTTACCATTGGCTCCGGAACGACAACGCCCACCCCCACCGACTTGGCCCTGCTGGCCAGCGATGACAGCGGCGTTGTTGGCGATGGCCTCACCAATAAGAGCAAATTGACCATCACCGGTAGCGGTGAAAGAGGGGCCAAGGTGCTGCTGTTCGATGGCGATGGCTCTAAGGGTAGCGCCACGGTGGGTGCGACGGGTAATTGGGGGGTGTCGGTCACAGGGCTTAGCCAGGGCAGCCACGCGTTTACCGCCCAGCAGGTTATTGATGGGGTCAATAGCGATCTCTCAAGCGTGTTGGTGATCGACGTTGATAGCAGCGCTCCCCCGGCTCCAACTGGTTTGGACTTGGCTGCCAGCAGCGATGGCGGACCGTCAGATGGTGATAATATTACTAACGTTACCGAGAATCTGGCCATCAGCGGCCGGGGCGAGGCTGGTAGCGCGGTGATCCTGTTTGTTGATAAGAACAAAAACAGCAAGCTCGATAGTGGCGAGATACGCGCCAGCGGGGCCATTGTGGTCGATGAAGAGGGCAATTGGAGCGGCGTGCTGGCAACGCTAGCCGATGGTACCCATACCGTCGTTGCCAGCCAAAGCGACGTCGCTGGTAATGTCAGCAAAGCCTCGGCAGCGTTGATGATTACCATTGACACCGTCGCCCCCGCCACCCCGACCAAACTTGATTTAGCCGCTGAAGATGATAGCGGTAGCAACAAAAGTGACAATATCACCACCCGCACCAGTGACTTGACTTTCAGCGGTAGTGGTGAAAAGGGGTTGCGGGTTTATCTATTTGAGGGTGAAGCGACTGGCATCGATGGTGCTTTGGCGACGGCGACGGTGGCCAGTAGTGGCCAATGGACGGCTGATATTGCTGAATTGGCAGTGGGCAAACATGCCATCCGGGCCGTGCAGTCAGACTTGGCCGGTAATCTCAGCCCGGCCTCGACGGCGCTGGAACTGGAGATCATCGAGTCGGTGCCGCCACCACCACCGACCGCCTTGTCCCTGCTGGCGGGCGATGACAGCGGCGTGGTCGGTGATGGCATCACCAACAAGAGCAAAGGCTTGACCTTTACTGGCGACTCGGTAGCAGGTGCTAAAGTAACGCTGTTGACCGAAGGGAGTGCCATCGGCAGCACTACCGCTAACGCTGCCGGCAAGTGGAGCGTCAAACTGGCCAGCCTCGCCGCTGGGGCGCATTCTTTCAACGCCCAACAAACCACTGACACTGGTACCAGTGGCGATTCGGAGCCGCTGACCGTTACTATCGACACCAGCGTGCCGACCACACCCACCGGATTGCAGGTGGATGGCAATTTCTCCACTACCCCCATTTTGGCCAGTGGGGCCGACATCACCATTATCGGCAGTGGTGAGGATGGCATGACGTTGCTGCTGTTTGACGACAGCAACAAAGATAGCAAGATCAACAGCGGTGAGCTGTTGGCCACCACCAGCATTGAGAGCGCTACCTGGGCGACGAGTGTCAACCTGTTTGGCGGCAGCCATGCCATCAAGGCGATCCAAACCAACGTTGCCGGCAGCTCCAGCAAGGTTTCGGCGGCGTTAGCCATCGTGGTGCAGACCCCCGGTGGCTTTGATCTGGCCAATGACGACGATACCGGCCCCTCCAAGATAGACAATATCACCAGCAAAAGCTCCGGCCTGACCCTGTCCGGTAGTGCTGCCGGAGCAAAATTCGTGACCCTGTTTATCGATGGCGATCATTTCGCCACCGCAGCGGTCAGCAGGGGCTTGTGGAATACCGATCTGAGCCTATCGGGCGGCAGTTACAGCATCACCGCCTCCCAAACCGACAGTCGCGGTAACGAGAGTTCGCCATCTATCCCCTTCAGCCTGATTATCGATGGCGAGGCCCCCGCCGCCCCCACCGACCTGATGATTGCCGATCAGGAGGTGGCCGACAGTTACATCAGTAACAAAACCGCCGGGCTGGTAGTATTGGGACGCGGGGAGCCCGGGGCCAGTGTCACCTTGCTGGAAAACAAAGCCACCCTGGGCACGGCCAACGTCGATGGCGAGGGCAACTGGCGGCTGACACTGACCAAAATCGGCAATGGCAACCATACCCTGACGGCGAAACAAAGCGATGTGGCGGGTAATATCAGTCCGCTCGCCGAGCAGTTACGGGTCAGTATCGACAGTGTGGCCCCAGCAGCCCCGAACGGTCTAAAATTCAGCGGCAGCACCCATATCATCAGTGGCAATGGTGAAGCGGCGGCGGTGCTCACCTTGTTCAAAGATGTCGATAATAATGGCCGATTCGATCCCGAGAGTGTTGACCTGCTCGTTGGCAGTGATAGAGTGGCGACCAACGGCAAATGGAGCATCGATGTCGCAGCGCTGGCCATCGGCAGACATACCAACCTGCGCGCCATTCAGGCCGACGCCGCTGGTAACGTCAGCAAAGCCTCTAGCGCTTTGAGTGATATTACCATTGCTGCCGGGCGTCTGTCGTATACATTGCAGAGTTATAGCGGCATAACACCGGTAGAGAGTGTGTTTACCGCAGGGCTGGCCTTTAGCTAAAAAAGTAGTCCCATACCTCCTCCTCGCCCCTTGTGGGAGAGGAGGCCGGGGGGTGAGGGGTTATATAGGAGGAAAGTATGAACGGAACCACAACAGTGGATGAGATTTGGGCTGTGCTGAGAGAAACGGCTCTGCGACAGAAAGAAACCGAGAAGCTGGTACAGGAAACTGCCCAGCAGATGAAAGAAACTGACCGGCAGATGAGAGAAACTGACCAACGCCTGGGAGTGCGGATGCAGGAGACCTTCCAGCAGATGCAGGAGACCGACCGTAAGTTCAAGGAGGTCTCGACACTGGTCGGCAATCTGGGCAGTCGTTGGGGGGATTTTGTCGAGAAGCTGGTAGCCCCGGCTTGTATTGCCATGTTTACAAAGCGCGGCATTCAGGTCGATGAGGTCTTCACCCGTGCTAAAAAAACCGTCGCCGGTCAAAATATGGAGATTGATATTCTGGTGGCCAACACCATTGATGCCGTGCTGGTCGAGGTCAAGAGCAACTTAACGGTTGAGGATGTACGCAATCACCTGGAACGACTGAAGCGCTTCAAATCCTTTTTTAACCGTTATGCCGATTGCACCGTCTATGGGGCGGTAGCTGGAATTGCTATCGACGCCGGTGCCGATCAGTTTGCCATCAATCAGGGGCTATTCGTTATTGTACAGTCTGGGGATAGCGTCCAGATCGCCAATGACAAAGACTTCAAGGCCCGCACCTGGTAGCCGCTGCGTCTACCGCTATTAAGTGCCAATCACCACTTTCTATCTTTCACCCAGCCCTAGAGGCCACTGTTATGACCATGCGTACCCGTTTTGCTCCTTCTCCGACCGGATTTTTGCACATTGGTGGTGCTCGCACCGCCCTGTTTTGCTACCTACACGCACGCCATAGCGGCGGGGTGTGGGCCTTGCGCATTGAGGATACCGATGGCGAACGTTCCAACCAAGCAGCCGTCGATGCCATCTTTGCCGGACTGGATTGGTTGGGTCTGACGCCGGACGAACCACCGGTGTGGCAGTCTGCCAACGTAGCGCGTCACCTCGCTGCTGCTGAGCAGCTGCTGGCGACGGGTCGGGCCTACCGTTGTTATTGCAGTCGCGAGCGGTTGGATGCGTTACGTGAGCAACAACGTCAAGCCCAAATCAAACCACGCTACGATGGCCACTGCCTGCGGTTGACCGCCAGCGACACGGCGGCCCTGGCGGCTGATCAGCCGTCGGTCATTCGTTTTAAGACGCCAACGACCGGCGAAGTGATGTGGCAAGATTGGATTCAAGGGCCGATTCGCATTCAGAACGAGGAGCTGGATGATTTGGTGTTGGTGCGTTCAGATGGGACCCCAACCTATAATCTGGCCGTTGTTGTCGATGACCACGACATGGAGATCAATCACATCATTCGTGGCGAAGATCACATCAGCAACACCCCACGTCAGATTCATCTGTTCCAGGCTTTGGGATGGCCAGTACCCGAATATGCCCACATGCCACTGCTGCATGGTCCGGATGGGGCCAAGCTCTCCAAACGGCACGGGGCGGTGTCGGTGCTGCAATATCGTGATGATGGTTTCTTACCAGAAGCGGTGAATAATTATCTGGTTCGTCTCGGTTGGTCCCATGGGGACCAGGAGATTTTCTCGTTGTCGGAGATGGTGGAGCTGTTCGATGTCCGTCAGGTGGGTCGTTCCGCCACCATCTTCAATGGCTCCAAATTGTTATGGCTGAATGGCCATTACCTGCGTCAGGCAACGCCGCAACGGCTGGTGCCCGAGATGCTTTACCAGCTGCAACGGGCAGGCATCCCTGAGCCACAACGAGACTGGTTGCTGGCGGTCATTCCTAGCTTGCAGCAGCGTTGCAAAACGGTGGTAGAGATGGTCGAGGTGGGCCGTTTTTACTTCGTCGATTCGGTACAGCCTTATCACGAGGCCGCAGCGGCCAAGCACCTAACAGCGGCGATTTTGCCGGCGTTGACCGACCTAGTCGAGCAGTTGACCCAACTGCCGCCATCGGCCTGGCAGGCAGCGGACTTAGAACAGCTGGTACGTCAGGTCGTCGCCGCACAGGCTCTCAAAGGGATGGGCCAGTTGGCACAACCGCTGCGCGTTGCACTCACCGGTCGCGATACCTCCCCCAGCATTTTCGAGATCATGGTGCTACTGGGACGCGAGCGCAGCTTGGCGCGGATGCACAGTTGCCTCGTCTGGATGACACAGATCAGCTAAGTGTCTGTTGTCAATTTCATCCCGCTAACGGCGTCCGATCTCACCCAAGCGGATGAGGCGGCGGTCCTGGCTGCCATCGCTACCTCTGCGTGGCAAGATGAGTCGCTGTTGCAACGTTGGGAAGAGATGTGGCAGCACTGCTGGCAACGCCCGGCAGTGGTTTTTGCCAGTGCTGACCAGCTGATGGCGGCTTTGGCCACAGCACTGGGCTGGCAAGCGGGTGACTGGCTAGCGGCAGATGGCCTGTTGGAACCACCCTGGCGTCAAGCCTGCGAGGCCCTCTGGTTGCGGCTGGGTTGGCTTGATATTGACCCAACTACTGGCATCAGCCCGGTGGTTTTGCCGGAGGTTTACGACCGCAAGCCACGCGCTTGGCTGCGTTGCCATAGCTTTGGCCAGATCGCGCCCCTCCCTCCCCCTTCGCTCTGCCATGCCACCATTGAGATATGCTCGGCGATACCGACACCGATTGATGGTTGTGGCCAAGCTGACTTCCAAATCATTGGCTGCGATGGCAACCAAGCTATCACCGCTGGGGCGGCTTGTGTGTTGTTGGGCCACGACGACGCCCTTATGCAGCAGATTCGTTGCCTGCGGCCCGCCATTGCCAATACCCTTTCCTGTGCCATGGGCCTCTCCCGTCTGCGACAATGGCCTTTACTGGCCCGGCGCCGTGCTGAACTGGCCCAGCGTTATCTGGAGAGTTTACGCCCATACGGATTGTTTGAACTGCCGTTACCGACAACCGAGCAGCCACGCGTCTGGTTGCGGTTTGTGTTGTCCTGGCACGATGCTGCGGACCGGCTGGCGTTGCAACAATTTTTGTCTCGGGCTGGTATTAGCACCGATCTGCCTCTCTGGTACCGCGTTCCCCAACATAGCCATTTGCCTGGTATGCAGCAGTTCTTGCAACGGGCATTGGCCCTCCCCTTGTTTGCTAGTTTGGCGGAACAACAACAGAAACGGATCATCAACCGCATCCACCGTTGGATAAACCGGCGTATCCGTGTATAATGAAACTTTAACACCCCTCACCCTGCCCTCTCCCACAAGGGGAGAGGGTAAAGAGGCCGCTTCTTTTGGTCACGGGATTGATCCATGAGTACACTGCATCTAGTGTAGCGTTATAAGTAATTGTTTTTATTTGTAAATTATTGGCAAGTTATAAAGTGTTAGTCTGTTTCTTGTTCGTCGTTATTATATCCATTGATTTCTTCCTTGTCTGAATTGTACAGAATACTGTGCTTGTTGTCAATACCTTTTTGTTGTTTTTTTGTTGCTGGTTTCTCTTGTGTCTTGTTACAATTGCTGACCATCTTTGCTTTGTCCTCAATTCTTACCTTATCGGTAAGGGTAGATTTATCGGATACTGTACAGCAAAACGTACATCGAAAGCAGCATAACAGCTAAAAGTCGTTGTTTATAAATAGATAATTTCTTATTTATGGTGGATGATACATCCACCAAATGTACACACCTTTTGCCCTTGTTTTGATAAGATGCTGCTTTTTATCGTTTATTTGTCTTTTCTGCTGTTGAGCCATGGGCATGGTTTGTTGTGGCTTGTTGTCGGGCGGGATTGATAAGGAAGGGCGGTTGCCCGCCCCCCTGATTGTCGGTTGTGCTACAGGTCAAAATCCATATCGTCGTTGTCGTCCAGGTTGTTGCTTGTTGCTGCTAGGTTGTAGACTTCTGCAATGGCTTCCTCGATTGGCAAGCGTTCGTTGGTTATATCCTCGACCAATTCGATGATCTTCCTTGTAGGCTATTTGAGATTGTGACTTTCATTATGGCTTCCTTTGGTTGATAGTTACAGGGAAATGATTTGTAGCCTTCTATAAGGCCTCTAAAATCGATTGTAGGCTGTTGGCTGCTAGTTGGGTATTGATAGCGTCAAAACGCGCTTAAAACGTGTTACAAGCGGTTGTGGTTAAAACAACGATTTCGTTGTTTTGGTTGTTCCTTACAAACCAGGGTGATTGTGACGCGCAAGCGGTGAGCAATTGTTGATGGTCACTTGATAGCCGGATTGGGTAAGAACGGTTAAACCGTTGTTTGATGGTTTGTTTTTAACTGTACGAATTTCGTACAGTTGGCTAGCCTCTTGATACGACAACCTGAAGTAATCTTCCCCCGTTCCTTTTGTTGGTTGTTTTGCGGTTAGTAGTGTATCGACACACAAAACAGATAAAAACGCAGCAATCAGATTAAAAATCAATAACTATTTCCACAGATATTACGTAATACTTTCAACATGTTATGTGGTAGCCAATTCAACAATAAGGTCAAGATTCGATCTTTTATGATGCCGACAATTGCGAGATTTCTTCCCTTGTTGGCTCATGGTGGGGCGGGGGAATTCTCTACCCCCGCCTGATGGGTGGCTAGCCAACTGCAAGCCACCGATGCTTTGTTGCTGATTTATGGTGTAGGAAGATTGTGACGCGCAAGCGGTGAGCAATCGCCCATAGTCCACAATACCGCCTACAACCTCCTATAACGCCACTATTAACGACGATAGCTTTGTTGTCAATAGCAACCTAGCCACTTGATCTAGTCGCGCTTAAAACTGCTTTTTATGCGGTTGTATGCGATATTGCTTTTTATTGGAATGTGTGTAGGTTGGTTGCCTGCTTGGCTTGATACCGAAACAATGGCGAGCTTTCTTCCCTTGTTGGCTCATGGTGGGGCAGTTGTGACGCGCAAGCGGTGAACAATCGCCCAGTTGGTGTCCACTTGATGTCCACCAAATGTTATCTGAATGTTATTTGTAATATGTTGTTTTGTAATTATTTTTTTGTAATCATCTTTTATGTTTTATTTGCAGTAGTGTCCACTTGATGTCCCCGTTTGTTGTTATTATATTGCTGTTTTTATTGATGTTTTTTTTTAATCAGGCCATCTGGGCACCATTTTTACTTTGGACACGTACCCACTACATCTTTCTTATAGAATATAAGAAGATGTAGTGTTCTAAATTACGTAGTAATTTAGAAACCACGTATGGCTTAACGTGGTTTTTTAGTCGTTGTCTTCTCTCTTGTCGCGAATCCTTCCTTCTGGCTCGTACCCCCTAACTCTTCTTCCGCTTTCAGGTGTTTTGCCTCTACCAGGAATCCATCCGATTTTTGACATAATGGCAGCAACCCTTTTTTGCTCTACTCCTCCCTGTTGCCCGATGCCAATATCAAAAGCAGTTTTAAGGAGTTCTGTTGTTGCGATAAAATGTAATGGCACGCCTCTATTATGCCAGAATACTTTAGCAGGTGCAAAAGGCTTATCATCGATTTTTTCTAAAGTTGGGTATTGTGTGATATATCTTAATATAAAGTCTTCCCATACGTCTATTTCATATCTTGTTTCTTGTCTTTTTTGTAGTAATTCCATTTCCTTATCGGTAGGCCACCATTGCTCGTTGTTTTTGTATCTTGCTGTTGCTTCTGCCCATATTTGGTCAATGTCTTGTTTCAATTTATCTATATTTACTTTCCATATTTTTACTGGCCAGAACCTTGTTCCCCCTGTTGCATCTTTAAGGTATTGTGCTTCGTTTGTTGTTCCGGCTAATACACATTGTCTTTTCATGTTTCTATAGAATTTGTCGTATAATGGCCTGACATTGTCTTTATTTGTTGTTATAACGCTTTTAAGTGTTCTGATGTCAACCTTAGAAAAGCCGCTTAATTCTGGCATTTCGATGATCCAGCCGGTATGTAGTGACCTTATAAAATCAACATCATTTATCTTTTCAGTTTGGGTGGTTGTGTACCATTGTTTGCCGATAGTCTCAAAGAAACTAGTTTTGCCTGTTCGTTGTTTTCCTTCTAATATCAGCATATAATCAGCCTTGCAACCTGGCTGATATATTCTAGCAACTGCTGATATAAACCATCTTGTTGCAATTATTTTGTCTAATTCTTCATCTTCTTTTGATGGTTCGTATGGCCATGCTAAATTCGATCCGCAATAGTCTATAAACAGGCTTTTAAGTCGTTCTTTTCCATCCCATTGGAGACTTTCCAAGTAGGTTTTTACTGGATGATATTCTTTCTCATGTGCGTATAATTCCACTGCAATTCCTATACTTGGCAAGGTTGCTCTATATGTCCATTTTTCGTGGATGTCCTTCATTATAACTTTTAGGTCGTAATCATCCATTGGTTTATCATCTGTTGTAATGGTTGCTTGATCAATAAATAGATTGAATCTTATATTGTATTTGTTTTTATATTCATTGTCTCTTAAATAATTGAAAAGATTTGATATTGACGCCTTAGATGATAAGGATAATCCTGGCGTTGTTGTCTTTGTGTTTCTTTTGTTTTTGTCAATTGGTAGGATATTGTTGGTATTGTTTGGTTCTGTCATTTGTTTTTTACCCCTTGTCTTTTCAATTGCCGTTTTTATGGTGGGGCGGGGGAATACTTCGCCCCCGCCTTATAAGGGCGGCTGGCAGTGTAGCCAAAAGCCCGCCCGTGATGTGTGGCTGATTTAAGATTGATTGCGACGCGCAAGCGGTGAGCAATCGCCTGTTGTCAATAAGCTATTGCTTGTTGATTCGATTTTGCGCATCAATCGTAAGCTGGTCCAGGTAATCAGCCCATTTTTGTATCATTTCCTTTCTTTCTGGTAGCTTGGTTGTGCGGTTATAAGCCCTACCTAGTGGATCATTGACCTTATGGGCTAATTGATGCTCAATCAGGTCATACGGATAGTGTAATTGTTCCTCAAGCATTGTGCGGGCGGTTGCTCGGAACCCATGGCCGGTGATGGTGTCTGATTCGTAGCCTATCGAACGAAGGGCGGCGTTGATTTCATTTGCCCATATACAAGCTGTTGTTTTTTGCTTCATTGGGAAAACCCATTGACCTTGTCCGGTGATAGCGTACGCCTTACGGAATAGCCGCAAGGCTTGGTTCGATAATGGCACGCAATGATCTTGTTTTGTTTTCATCTTATGGCCGGATATTGTCCAGGTTGCCTTGTTAAAGTCAATTTCGGACCATTCCGCCCTGCATAACTCCCCTGGTCGGCATAACAGCATAGGTAGCAACTGGGTAGCGACTTTGACAACCTCCCTTGTTCCTTCCATTGCCTCAATATCAGCCAACAGCTTCCCTAGTTTGTCGGGCTCTGTAATGGCTGCATGGTGTTTAACTTCTGTGGCTGTTAAAATCTGTGCAAGGTTGATTGTTGGGTTGATCGTCGCTCTGTTGGTTATAATTGCGTATTCAAACACTTGATTACAAATAACATTTGACCTTTTAGCGGTTTCAACTACTCCCTTTTCTTCAATCTTACGTAAGCATTCGATCATCTGTTGTTTGGTTATTTGATCGATTGGGATTGTTCCGATCATTGGCAAGATGTGGTTTTTTAGTTTTAAGCTTACTCCGTTTCTGTGTGATACTGACCATGTTGTGCTTTTCTTTTTGTACCATTCTGTTGCAACATCCTCAAATGTAGTGGCTTTAATGGCTTTTTGTTGAATTGCCTTCGCTTTTTTGCGTTCATCGCTTGGGTTGATCCCATGAGCGAGCATGGTTTTATACTCAATTCGTTTCTGTCTTGCTTCGGCTAGGGTGATATAAGGATATTTCCCCAATGATAGCCAATTGGCCTTGCCATTATAGGTATACCTAAATCGCCAGTATTTCCCGCCCGTTGTTCTTATTTCTAACAACAGCCCTTCCCCATCTAACAGATGTTGTATTTTGTCGATAGGTTTGGTATGGTTGATTTTAGCCACTGTCAAGATGTTTATAGTCATGCTGTAACCCTTGTGCTATTACTGATTAAACGATGGCGAATCATAGCATTATACCAGTTATTTGTCAACAATTTTTATAGTAAAAAAGTAGCCTAAAGAATCTTTTTTATTGTTCGCGGTATTGTTCAAGTTTTGGAATGCTTCTTGCTTCTAAGACTGTCAATACGCTGCATGTCGTTACTTTCGTTTTTAACATGTTTTTTTGTTAAAACATGGTTTTATGATGATATAAATAAATAATAAGGGTTGTTTCTTATGAGTACACTGCACCTGATTTCTTCTCCTCATGACACGCTATTGCCTCAAGCCAAGGAGGCGATCGTCACCCTGGTTATCGGCGATTCCTTCCGTTACAGCTGGGAAGGAGCGGCCAAAGCCAGTTGGGTCCGCTATGCCGAGAAGCACGATCTGGATATAGTCCTTATCCAACAGCCGCTGGACGGATCGCTCATGGCTCAGAGTCGCTCCCCGGCTTGGCAGAAGTGTCTTATCCTCAGCCTGCCTTGGTCCCAGCTCTACCAACGCATTATCTGGGTCGACGCCGACATCATCATCAACCCCCATTCCCCCCATATATGTTATGGGGTACCCCAGCAACAGGTCGGCGCGGTGATCAATTATGATCAGATGTCACTGGCTGAAAAGCATATTCGCCTGGACCGTACCACTGCCAGCACCAAACCAGACGACCTCGCCCCGATGCAGACCCTGGAAGAGGTAGCCCACAATTTTAAGCGTTTTAATAATTTTCTCTATCGTCATCTTGAGAATATGGACACGGATGAAAGCCGTACCATCAGCACCGGAGTGCTGGTATTATCGCCACAGCTTCAACGCCACCGTGAGCTGTTGGAAGATACCTACCACTTTCCACAACGGACCAAATGTTACGAACAGCACCCTTTATCACTGCTGCTGATGCAGCGGGGGTTGTTGTATGAACTCAACCCTCGGTTCAATTGGCACTTATTTGAGTACTTCGCAGTCCATTGCCCCAAATTATTAGCCAAAACCAAAGAGGACACCATTCCGGATAATTTTCCCTGGTCACTGTTCATGGAATTGGTCGAAAACGAGTTCCATAACAGCTATTTCCTCCATTTTGCCGCTCTGGGCTACCTATTTAATTATATGCGTATTCAGATCTCCTCGATCGACGATGGCGGACCGCAATACGCTTTATAAATTTTAACACCCCTACCCTGCCATCATACTCCCCCTCTCCCCTTGTGGGAGAGGGGGTTGGGGGGTGAGGGAAAGTTCACACCCCTTACCCTACCGGAAGACGAAGGACTGCAAATGTACATTGTAACTGGAGGAGCTGGATTCATTGGTGCCAACATCGTCGCCGGACTCAATCAGCGTGGCGAACGTGATGTGTTGGTGGTGGATAACCTAAAAAACAGCTCAAAATTTATCAATTTACGGGACCTTTTTTTCGCCGATTATCTCGATAAGAGTGTTTTTCGTGAGCAGTTGCTGCAAGGCAAATTCGAGCGTCAGCCGATCACCGCCATCTTTCACCAAGGCGCTTGTTCGGACACCATGGAATATGACGGCCGTTACATGATGGACAATAATTTCGCTTGGTCGCGTGACTTATTCCAATTTGCCATCGCCCGCCGGATTCCGCTTATCTACGCCTCCAGCGCCGCCACTTACGGAGATAGCCTTTGCTTCACTGAGGCCCCTGCTAATGAGCGTCCGCTTAATGTTTATGGCTATTCCAAATTGCTGTTTGACCGTTACGTGCAACGTCATTACCAACAACTGGAAAGCACGGTGGTGGGGCTGCGTTACTTCAACGTCTATGGTCCGCGAGAGCGTTATCACAAAGGGCGGATGGCTTCCATGTGTTACCAGCTATACCGGCAGCTGCGCGACACCGGTGTTGCCAAGCTATTCGGCGGTTCGGGCGGCTATGGTGATGGCGAGCAACGGCGCGATTTTATTTATGTGCGTGATTTGGTGCAACTCAATTTGTTTTTGGCAGAGCCCCGCGCCCAACCGCTCTATGGCGTCTTTAACGCTGGCACCGGTCAAAGCCGCTCCTTTAATGATATTGCCTCCACCCTGATCACCATTCTCGGTCAAGGAAAGGTTGAATATCTGCCCATGCCTGAATCGTTGCGCGACAAATACCAAAGTTTTACCGAAGCCGATATGAGCCAGCTACGGCAGCAGACCGGCTACGATCAACCGTTTACCTCGCTCGAAGAGGGACTGCGAGATTATGTTCGGCAATTGCTCGAACAGGAATCATGAGCGGCGCAGCAGCAGCAAAAAAAATGGGGCGCCCAGTAAGGCGGTAATCGCCCCGATCGGTAGCTGCTGTGGCGCCCAGGCGGTGCGGGCAATGGTATCGGCCCACAACAACAGGATGGCTCCGGCCGGCAGCAAAGCTGGCAACAAGATACGATGATCCCGCCAGCCCAATAGTCGCATCAGGTGCGGCGTGATCAAGCCGATGAAGCCGATGCCACCGGCACTGGTAACCGCCGCTGCCACCAACAGCGAAGCTGTTAGATAAAGCAGCCAACTGAGCTGTTTGACCGCCACGCCCAGCGTCGTCGCCAACAACTCCCCCTGCGCTAGTAAGTTGAGCGCTTGCCGCTGCGGCCACAGCAACAACAAGCTGATGACCAATACGATCGGCAGCAGCACCGGGTAGCCTGGCTCGTCAAAATCGCCCATCAACCAGAACAACAATCCCCTTGTCTGACCATCAGCAGATAGGGTCAACAACAGAGTGATCAGGGCACTCCAGACCGATGACAGCGCCGCACCGGTCAACAATAGCCGTGCCGGCTGCCAACCGCTGGCGCCCCGGCACAACAGCAGCACAGCCGCCATAGCCACCAGAGCCCCGGTCATGGCGGCCAGTTCGACATGGCCACTAGACCATTGCCAACCCAGAGACAAGGCCAGCAAGGCGGCACAGGAGGCCCCACCCGAAACACCGAGAATGTAAGGATCCGCCAGCGGGTTACGCAACAACACCTGCAACAGGCCACCGGACAAAGCCAGTGAAGCACCAACGACCGCCACATGGACCAGCCGTGGCAGTCGCAACTGCCACAGAATCGTCCAGCCCAGTTGTTGCTGTGACGGATCGGGGTGTTGTAACAACGGCAGCACCGGGACCGAGCCATAACTCAGCGCCAGAAACAACGACAACAACAATAGCCCAACCAGTAAAATCCAGCGCCCCAGCACTAAAATTCGATTCCTCTGACGGCACGCAACCCATGTTGAAAGCCGTGTTTCACCTCACGCATTTCGGTGACGGTGTCGGCCAATGCCAGCAACTCCGCCGGGGCATTGCGCCCGGTCAATACCAGATGCTGATTCGGTACCCTCTCCTGCGTAATGCATTGCAACACCGCCGTCACATCGACCCAACCCAGTTCGATAGCAGTATGGATTTCATCCAACACACACAAATGGTAGGCATCGTCACGTAATTTGTCACGGGCCAATAACCACGCCTGTTCCGCACATAGCTTATCTTGGGTTTGGTCACCATGCTGCCAAGTAAAGCCATTGCCCATCACATGCCACTCTACTTCTTCTAGGCGGCGCGCCGTTCGCTGTTCACCAGTTTGCCAAGTTGATCCCTTGAGAAACTGGACCACAACAACGCGCATCCCCCAACCAGCCGCCCGCATCACCATACCAAAAGCACTGGATGATTTACCTTTGCCGTTGCCCGTCAACACCAAGATACGGCCGTGATTATTGCTCATAGCAACGCCGCTCCCGCGCCCCAAAACGACCGCTAGCAAAAAAATAGTGAATTTGCCGCGCCACATGCGACGACAACAACAGGCCTAAATGGCTAACGTTATATAAAATGTGATCACAGGTCCCAATAATATGGGTCTCATCGGCAGCGACCAAGCCATCGTTAGGTCGTGGCAAGGCACGAATAAGCCAACTAATGCCCCAAGACAACGTCCCGGCAATCACCCCCACACATCGTCCGGTTGGCACGGAACCCACAGCCTCCCCATTTAAGGCACCCTCAAAGCTGCGGCCAAATAGTTGACGAAAGCCCCTGCCCCAGGCAGCAACGGTACGAGCCATGCGGCTGCCCCGCAACGGCGGTCCCAGGACCACGACGCGATCAATCAATGCCTGTGGATAGCGTTGCAACAGCGCAATAGCCACCACCCCACCCAGGCTATGGCCAATCAGATAAACCGGCGCTGTCGTCTGCTGCTGCAAAAAAATAAACAGATCGTCCGCGTGCTCTGTTACGCTCTTACGGATTGTGGCATAATTGAACAGGAGTGTGCGGTACCCCATACGTCGCAGTCGGTGGCGCAGCAACAGCATCTCCCATCCAGGCATCCAGAGGCCATGGATCAATACAACCGTCTGTTGTTCCACGCAATAGGATCCTCTCAATCTTGTTGTTGTCTTTCTGGGTCGTCATCGGTTGATGCAGTTATTAAGCCAATAACGACTATTTTTCTGGCCATTCTGCATTGCTAATAAGAGGAGTTTGTTTCATGTCGCTGACATTGACCAACAGTGCGGTCCAAAAGCTGGACAGCCTCATCAAGGAAGAGAACAATCCCAACCTGAAATTCAGGATTTTTGTCTCCGGTGGGGGCTGTTCCGGGTTTCAATATGGTTTTACCTTCGATGAAAACCAAGAAGAAGGAGATATGATCATCAATGCTGAGACCGTTCAGGTGCTGGTTGACCCGGTCTCCATCAAATACCTGAATGGGGTTGAAATTGATTTTGTTGAGAGTTTGAACGGTTCGCAATTCGTCATCAACAACCCCAATGCCGCCAGCAGCTGCGGCTGCGGCAATTCATTCTCGCCTAAAACAGGTGGAGGGTGTAGCTATTCATAAGCCAGCCCTCACCCCTAAATCCCCTCTCCCTCTGGGCGAGGGGACTTTGGTAATTGGAGGCAACAGCATGATAAAGGACATGTTTCCCTCCCCTCTCCCAGCGGGAGAGGGGCCGGGGGTGAGGGCTCACGAACACCCCACCACCTGTCCTCTCGACTGCCCGGGTAGCTGTGCCCTGATCGTCACCCACGACGGCAATCGGATCAGTCGTATTGTTGGCAACCCGGCCCATCCGTTCACACGCGGCGTCATTTGCGGTAAGGTCGCCCGCTACGGGGATATTCAGCATGGCCCCCGCATCGCATCCCCTTTGCTGCGCCATGGCCCCAAAGGGAGTGGCTCATTCCAACCGATCTCCTGGGACGAAGCATTCGACCACATCGTTGCTCGGATGCAGGAAATTATCGCCAGTCTGGGACCAGAGGCTATTTTTCCCTATTATTATGGCGGTACCATGGGGATGGTGCAGCGGGCGGCCTGCGACCGCCTGACCCATCGGGCTGGCTTTTCGCGCTTGAATAAAACCATCTGTTATCCGATCAGCGAAACCGGCTGGCTGGCTGGCGTCGGTCGCGTCATGGGACCCAACCCCATTGAATTACAAGACAGTGACCTGATCGTGCTGTGGGGCATCAACGCTGTTTCGACCCATATCAATCTCATGCCTTTTATTAAGGAGGCGCGGCAACGGGGGGCACGACTCGTCGTCATCGATCCCTATCGCAACCGCACCGCTCGCCTCGCTGATGTTCATCTGGCTATCCAACCTGGCTGCGACGCCGCTTTGGCCTTAGCAATGATGAACGTAATCGTAACCGAAGGAATGGTCGACCGCGCTTATTTGCAACAACGCAGCGATTACGATCATGCGCTGGAACAGCATATTTTACGCTGCACGCCGGAGTGGGCAGCAAACATCACTGGACTGGAGAGCGAAGTTATTCGCCAACTGGCCCGCTGGTACGGTACGGCGCAAGCGCCCTTTATCCGCATCGGTATGGGGATGAGTCGCCATGCCAATGGCGCCGTCAACGTCCATGCTATTACCTGTCTCGTCACCCTGACCGGGGCTTGGCAACGGCGCGGCGGGGGGGCGTTATTGGCCACTGGAGACGCTTTCCCAACAACCGATGCCCCGGTACGCCAGCCAGGATGGCTGCAACCGCAGCGCCGCCTGTTGGACATGAGCCGCCTCGGTGACTGGTTGACCGACACCACCCTGGCCCCACCCATTGCCATGCTACTGATTTTTAATGCCAACCCAGCGGCCTCCTGTCCCGATGCTAGCCGAGTGATACGCGGCCTGCAACGCCCCGATCTGTTCACCGTGGTGCACGAACAGGTGATGAGTGATACCGCCCGACAAGCCGATCTGGTTCTACCAGCCACAACCTTCCTGGAGCACGAAGACCTATACAAATCTTACGGGCAATATACGCTGCAACACGCTCAACCACTGCTACCCCCATGGCAACAGGCACGTTGCAACCACGATGTCGTCAATGAGCTAGCCCGGCGACTGGGCTACCAGGAAGAGCCCTTTCAGTGGGACGTGGCCACCATGGTGCGGCAGGTGCTGCAAGCCTCTCAACTACCGCCCCCCGAAACTTGGTCGGCTCCGTGGCTTGATTTCACTCCCAGCGAGGACGAGGCCCATTTTCGCCATCGTTTTGGCCACGCCGATGGCCGTTTTCATTTTTACCCCCACTGGTCCGATGCGAACATGCCACGCCTCCCAGACCATTGGCCGGTCAATCGCTACGACCAACCCGAGCAACGGCGACGTTATCCGCTCCGGTTGCTGCTGCCCCCGGCCCACGACCTGCTTAATACCACCTTCGCCGCCGCTGCCGCGCCCCGTCAACGCCATGGACCCCCGACCCTGTGGTTACACCCAGAAGATGCCACTGCACGCGGCATCGGCGCAGAAAGCCAAGTAACGGTCTATAACGATCAAGCGTCGTTGACCATGGCGGTACGCATCACCACCGATGTTACGGTTGGGCTGTGCTTGTGCGAGGCCGGTTACCTCGCTGAAGACTTCCCAGAGGGACTACCGATCAACGCCCTGACCCACGCCAGCCCGGTAGCTCCGGCTGGCGGCGCCGCTTTTCACGATAATTGCGTCGAGGTAAGGGTGGCCCAATCAACAGGAGGCATGGATTAAGGGATTAAAGCGTGGGTCATTGTACATTTTATGTTGGCGATAAATTTTGAAAAAGGCTTGCCCGGCGGCGCAGGCCGATAATAAACGGTCCAGACAACGCTCTAAATCCTCCTGCTGGTACAGTAATTGGGTGTGCTTCTCCCGAGATTGAAGCCGGTGTTCATCGGTCACATCGCCGCGCTCGATTTGCAACCCCATGTGGTGCACTTTCAAGCTGAGGATGGAGAGTCGATCAATGATCGCCCCAGCGGTCTCGCTGTTGTGCCAAGCCTGGGGCACCGGCTTAATATCGGCCAGCTGCGCCAATATCAACCGATCCATTTGTTCGATGCTGTCGTTGCGCAACTGGTTGTGACGATCAATAGCACGCTTGTTAGCAACAATCTCTTCGGCCGGTGCTTGTAGCCGACGCGCTAGATCTTCCTGACGCCACAAAATAGTATTAAAAGTATGATTTTGTTCGATAAATTTCCATATTCCTTGGTCGAAACGCACTTCTGCCCGTTCCGGCCAGCCGGTTTGTTGCAAACAGCCGTGGAAAAAATCCCGCAGCTTACGTCCGTCTATTTCCTGAAACGATGATTCGGTCATATTGCTTGTGTCCCTTGCGAATCTTCTAACATCCATCTAAGTGTATCGATCAGCGGCATGGCTGCCATCGACCCAATGGCCCGGTCCAATTTAGCGCGACAACCTACCAGTCGGCGCATGTCGTTGCTGCGAACGTAAGCGGGGTTGACCCGTATTTCCGGATCATGCCCGGACAGGTCGCGCAGCATCTGGATCACAGCCGTTAAAGAGTACCCCTGCCCCGAACAAACGATAAAATCCTCGCCGATGGCCCGCTCACTCTCCAATAACAACCGATAGCTGCGGACCACCGAACGCACGTCGGAAAAATCCCGTACCACATCCAGGTTGCCCAGCTCTAACACCGGCAGACGATTCTTGAAGCAGTGGACCATCTTGGGTAGCAGGAAATGAACCGACTGCCCTACTCCGGTGTAGTTAAACGGACGCACCAGCGTAATCGGCAACCGATCCAACCACAACCGCGCCATATATTCCA
The DNA here is from genome assembly GCA_015228995.1 of Magnetococcales bacterium. GTDB lineage: Bacteria > Pseudomonadota > Magnetococcia > Magnetococcales > JADGCH01 > JADGCH01. The sequence goes on along the minus strand of JADGCM010000002.1, from coordinate 10,359 downwards.
TCGCCAATTTACTTACCGCGTAGTCGCTGGTGGGCGCCGCTGGGGTCTCCTCCACAATTGGATCGGCGGTCGCATTGCCGTAGATATGGCCACTACTGACCAACAACACCGACTTGGGTTGACAACCGCTGCTAACCAATGCTTCCAGCAGGTTACGGGTACCGATCACGTGGGTGCGGTACATCGCCTCCACATCGCCCTGGACAACATGGGCAACACCGGCCAAGTGGATCACCAGCTCTGGTTGAATCTGCGCCACCTCATTCACAATGCCGCTGCGATCCAACAAATCGCAGGCCAACCCCGCCACAGCATAACCAGCGGCGCGCAACTCATCGACTAGGTAAAGGCCGGTGAAGCCTTGAATACCGGTAATGAATGCCGTCGCCACTTTTAGAACGCAAATCCGCGCTCATTGCGCCGGATATCTGCTTCCACCATCATTTGGCATAACTGCTCAAGAGTGGTCCTCGGTTGCCATCCCAACTCACGTTTGGCCTTCTCTGGATTGCCTATCAACAAGTCTACCTCAGCTGGACGATAAAATTTGGGATTGATCCGCACCAGGACTCTGTCACTGCTGCGATCGATGCCAATTTCATCCTCGGCAGAACCTTGCCACACCAAGTCAAAGCCCACCGCCTTGGCCGCCATGGAGACAAAATCCCGCACCGTTTCAGTCCTGTTAGTAGCTAATACGTAGGTGTCTGGCTTATCCGCCTGCAACATCCGCCACATACCATCCACGTACTCCTTGGCAAATCCCCAGTCGCGACTGGCATTGAGATTGCCGAGCTCCAGAAACTCCTGCTTACCCATGGCAATTTTGGCAATACCATCGGTAATTTTGCGCGTGACAAACTCTAGTCCACGCAGCGGCGATTCGTGATTGAACAAAATACCACTGGCACCAAAGATACCGTAGCTCTCGCGATAGTTGATGGTCATCCAATGTGCGTATAACTTGGCCACCCCATACGGGCTACGGGGATGAAATGGGGTCCGTTCCGTCTGTGGCACAGCCTGCACTTTGCCAAACATCTCAGAAGTGCTGGCCTGATAAAAACGAATCGCCGGATTGACCATCCGGATCGCCTCCAGCAGGTACAGGGCACCAATACCGGTAATATGACCGGTGGTCATCGGTTGGTCAAAGGAGACCGACACGAAGCTTTGGGCCGCTAAGTTATAGACCTCGGTAGCATGGGTTCTTTGTAACAGGCGCACGCTTGAGCCCAAATCGGTCAGATCGTACTCCACCAAATGAAAATTCGGATGTCGATGTACCCCTAATTCCTCCATACGCCAGAAATTGACCGAGCTGGTGCGACGATAGGTACCATACACCGTGTAATCCTTGCTGAGCAACAGCTCAGCGAGATAAGCCCCATCCTGCCCAGTGATCCCCGTTACCACCGCAGTTGTCATTAAATTATGCTCCTAACTTAGCCGTGACGGCTTGACGCAACGCCACCACCACCCGTCCAATCACTTCGTCCCAGTCACCCATTGTTCGCTGACGAAACAGCCGCAACGATGGGTACCAAGGGCTATCTTCACGTTCACGCAACCAACGGTAATCGGTCATGGCTGGCAACAGCACCCACGTTGGGAAACCGATGGCACCGGCCAGATGAGTAATCGCACTATCAATCGTGATCAATAAATCCATTTGCGATAAAATTGCCGCCGTGTTCATAAATCCCTGTAGCTCTGACCCAAATTGATATAACTGGCCAGGAGGGAACCGTCGCAAAGTTTGGCCATCGGCATCCATCTGGAAACTGAACAACCGTACCTGCGGCACATCGAACAGGGGCCACAATTTTTCCACATGCTCAACATGACGGGCACGACCCCACGGGGTCTTATCCCCACCAGCCCAGCACAGCCCGACTCTGAAGCACCGTTCATACTGGTACGGCGCCAGAATGTGCTGCCATTGCAGCTTTGCCTCCTCTGTAACGGTCAAGTATGGCACACAATCCGCCGCTGACTTATCCATCTCCGGAAATGGCACCTTAAAAATGGCTGGTAGCGCAATCAAAGGCACGTAGGCATCGAACTTGATGAACTGCCAAGGATCCGTCCTCGACCTGACCGCATGCACCCCCTCCACCGTGGCGAAAAGAGCCACCAACGTCGACTGGCACAACAGCGTAACCGTCACTCCATAATCACGGATCAGTTGTGGCACGTAGCGAACCAGTTGAATGGCATCCCCAAGCCCTTCCCAACCGGTCACCACCAAGAGATGCTTGCCCGAAATATCGTCCGTGCCGTTCCATGGTTCCTGATTGACAATGAAATCGTCTGAGAACAGTGATTTTCGATACCGCTTTTGGTACCAGAACCAGGAAAATTCTTGCCAGCCCTCCATGGTCCGCCCACCGGCAAGCCAAGCATCTCCCTGCATCATGTGGTAAAGCATGGCGGTGTGCTCGCCCGGAGACAACCGAAAAGCAATCGCAAAGGCAGCGGCGGATTCATCAATACGATATTGCGCCGCTAAATTAAAACCAAGGTTATGGTGGGCCTGAGCATAATCGGGCTGTATAGCGACGGCTTTTTTGAAGCACTCCTCCGCCTGCCGCATTTGCCCCAGTCGGTGCAGAGAAGTCCCTAAATTGTTATAACTGCTGCTATCTGGCCTAATATTTAGGGCTTGGTGGTAGCATCTGACGGCCTGACCATGGTATTCCATCTGCGCCAGGATCAGCCCGAGGTTGTTATAATGGCCCAGAAAATCAGGTTGCAAATTCACGACTTGAATGAAACAGGCAACAGCATCTAAGACACGTCCTTGATGATAGCTATCCACACCGCGACGTTGTATATCGGCCAGAGGCAACTTAGCCGGATCAACGACAACACGACAATACTCGGCCGCTGCTTTCAAATTACCTTCAGCCAGCGCTAAAATACCAAGTTGGATGCACGCTTCGCTGTGGTCCGATTTGAGCGTTAGAATGCGCCGATAACACGCCTCAGCGTCAGCAATAAGGTCTTGTCCGTGATAACGATTACCAAGCGCCAACAGAGCTTGAATCAAATTGTTACCAATGGCTGGATCCGGACGTAAAGCCAGCGCATATTCGTATTGAACAACCGCTTTAGTGAGGTTACCGAGTTTCAAAAAGGCCGACGCCAGATTATTATGCGCCAACACATTGGGCAATTTAAGCGCGATAGCCTGTTCAAAATAGGGGATGGCCTCGCTAAAGTTCTGCTGTGCCATCAGCAGCAAACCGAGATTATTCCAAGCCTCGGAACAGTGGGGATCGGCAGCCAAAGCCTGCTGGTAATAGGCCCTGGCGGCCGTATGGTCACCGCGAGCAGCCAGTTGTTCCCCTTGCTGGAGAAGCTGTGAGGCGGTGGGAGCAACAGCCACGGTCGATGCTTCGTTATTCATAACATTACCTGAATGATTGCCTGGGTGATGCGCCGCATGCAACACCTGAGAACATTGTTTGTGCCACGAAAATTGGCGGATAAACTGCCAACCCTGTTGGGCTCGTGCCTTGGCCCGATCCCGATTTTGATAGATATCCTCCAAGTGAACAACGATCTCATCGACAGAAGCCTCGCCCCAGTCTGGCAGCACCACCCCTTGGTGGTCAACCACTGGCTTTTGCGCCACCACAGGGTAACAGCGATCCGCTGCAATCAGATCGAGATGACCGGTGTTAGCCGACAGTATCAATGGCACACCAGCCGCCATGCACTCCATCGCTACCAAATTAGTGCCCCCCTCACAACGGCTGGGCATGATCGCCACATCACACTCGCGCAGTAACGATGGCATCAGCGGGTTCGCGATAATACCGACATCGTAGAACGATTCCGCTGGCAGGTAACGACTCAACCACGGGTTGATCTCAGTGCTATCGGGCAAGTCAGAGATGCCTCCCACTTGAAACATCCGTGCCGGACGATCATTGGCATCGTTGATCCAGTAGTTATTCCACACCGTCAACAGAAAAGCGTCCGGATGACGGGAATGGAATCGCTTAAAGGCCTCAATGACGATATCCTGGCCTTTTCTGAGTTCCAACTTACCGCCACTGAAGATGACAAACCGTTCCGGCAGCAGCCGATTCTGCTTTTCTGCCGGAGAAAACATAGCTGTATCCACCCCCTGAATAATGGTCTTGACATTGGTCAGACCATAGCGCGTCCGAAGAACATGCTCATTCCAGGTCGATCCAGTGATAACCAGAGGAATATCCCTGGCTTTGTGTACATTCTGCTCAGGCAGCGGAATACGATCAAAAAAGGCGATGCCAATGTCTTGCCCACTTTTGATGCGATTATTCTTAAAATCGAAGAGGGAGTCACAAGACATCAATAGGATATCTTCCGGCGCATGCAGGATCTGCTGCGGGTGATTACGTAAAAAATCAGCATACTTGCGTGAGTTGACCGCAACACGTTGCAAGGCTTCCATCTGCGCCGAGTTGGCCATGAGATAATGCGGCGGGTGCAACAAGATCGGCTCGCCTCCCAAACGCAACAAGGTCATGGCTAGATGGTAGCCATAGACCCCCCAGCCATACATGTGACTAATCTGCCAACTGATAATAAATTTTTTATTGAAAGTTGCAGAAAAATCGGCGTCTGAAGCAGCAGGATCAGGGTTAAGAACCGGCAGGCGCACATCCTGTTGCATCAAGGCTAAGGCGTTCCTGACCCGCTCCTGCACGGAGAGATTAGCCATAACTAACGACTAGCGAGTCCCGAAACGTACTGGCGATCCACATACAACAGCTCACCAGGGACGCCATGACCGCAACCCATAGCTGAGGAATTCCATAAAACGTGGGTCGGGAACAATAGGTTATGGATCTCATGGCAATCTTGCTCTGAGTGGTGCTCAATATAAGCCAGTTTGGACCGAAAACGCCCCCCAAACAAAGAACGCAACACCGCTATCTCACACCCCTCGGTGTCAATTTTTAGGATGTCGATCTGCTGCGGAATGGCCAGACTATTTAGGATGGTCGCGGTGTCCTTCAACTGCACCCGGCACGAATGCACCATGTTCGATTTGGCATAGATTGAGTTACCTACCGAACCAAACTCCAGGCTTTTGAAAAACTCCACCTCTTTATCGCAATCGAAGCAACCTACATGGAACGGACGAATTTTACTGATCTGCCCAACATTGCGCTCAAGCAGGCCGAAAGATTCTGGGTCCGGTTCAAATGAGAAAATATCCGCATCTGGGTACAGAAAATGAAAGAAAAAAGCCGCCTCACCAATATGAGCACCGATGTCAACTATAGTTTTAATATGCTCACCTTTAACAAACGGTAAAATGGGATAAGGCTCGCCGCTAAAGATGTGCTCCAACACGGCACGCGAGCCGAGCTGCTTGTAGAAAAACTCAAAGTCCCTGCTACCATTCGATAGTTTTACGACATTAGCGTTTTGCATGATGCACCATGATCATTCTTAAAAGATAGCCACATTCAATCTGAACAGCGGGTCAGGCGATATTCCCCCACGTACAACGCATCAAGCAGCGTCGATTTCACCAAAAAGGCAATGGCTTGTTGCGGTGTCTCAACGATCGGTTCCCCTGGTCCATTGAACGACGTATTCAGTATCACCGGGACACCAGTACGCTTCTTAAACTCGCAAATCAAATCATAAAATCTTCCAGACGATGGCGTCACAGTCTGCACCCGCGCCGTACCATCAACGTGGGTAATAGCTGGCAACCGACGCGACTTCACCCGGGCGGTATAGAGCATATAAGGAGAGTGGTTGGGGATGCCATCAAACCAATCAGCCATGTCTTCTTCCAACACAGATGGGGCAAAGGGTCGCCACCACTCTCTACTTTTGATTAAATTCACCCTTTTCCAATTTTCCGAATAGGTTGGATTGGCCAGAATGGACCGATGACCCAGCGCTCTGGGACCAATCTCACTCCCTCCCTCGAACCAAGCAATCACCCGATTGCAGGCCAAGTCATTCGCAGCCTCCTCAGCAGCATTATAACCAACATTTTTTGCAACGATAGAGGAGCCGAATTCTTGAATCGCCAAAAAAATTTCTTTATCAGAATACGTTTTCCCCGTATACGGGGAAAATGACTCTGGCTGCAACTGCCGAGGATACCCAAGCAACTGATGACACAAATAGGCTGCTGCTCCAATAGCGAGGCCATCATCGCTGCAGGCGGGAGTAATAAAAATCGACGAAAAAGGCGTCTCTTTATGGATCCGAGTATTGGCCGGACAATTAAGGGCCGTCCCACCGCTCAAGCAAAGAGAACCTTCGAGAATACCACTGTTCAACAACATCGAATGAGTAGCCTTAACAACTTCCAACAGACACTCTTCAAACAGTTTTTGGGTACTGGCCGCCACATCGGCATTAGTGGACTCAGTCATGTGCTCTGGTTTGGCCAACATATTCATCGGATATTTAAGCGCGGACAACATCCCCTCCATATGACTCCGCCAAACATGGGTCATATCACGGTTACCGAACTTTCTCTCATAATCGTAGGCATTGCCGACAAACTCATTTCTGAAGAACACCGGTCGGCCATACGGCGCCAGCCCCATTAATTTACCGGAACCACTGATTAGATCTCTCTGGGTTGCCAATCCAACACCAAGACTAATCAAAGTATATAAACTACCTAAGAATAGATAATGAGGCTGTAATGGGATAATATAATTTTTGTATCCGTAGTAGATCATGCCACTGTTATACGGCAGCTCGTGCAGCTTTGACACATCCTCCGATCCAATCCCATCGTGGGTAACAATCGCCGCTTGCTCGAAACCAGAAAGAAAAAAACTAGAGGCGGCATGCGCCACATGGTGATCAATAAAGCAGCCCGGAATTTCCCGTCCAGAGATCTCCACTGTAACGGGATAATGAAACCCATAACGAATCGATTCTGTTTTTAATAAGGAGGAACAATTCACCGCAGCTATTTCTTTTATCGTGGCACCGCGAGGGGACCAGCAACTGGCAATACCATACCGGTCCAGCCAACCCATAGTCTTAACCTTCCCCTTGGTCCAATCGTCCTTAGACAATAGCGACTCGACGTTCATGTCCAGGTCATAAAGAGGATTTTTAAACATGGAATGGCGTGCGTGACTTTTAAGTTTGATATCGAAATTCTCAATCAACCCCAAAGAGAGCGCCATGCCCTGAGTGGAAGTGATAGCAAAAAAATCTATATCACGAACCGTTAGATCAGAACGAGACAAGGCCAGATTGAGCTCGTTAGTTGTAAACGCCCAGGCGTGCTTCTCTCGTCCCTCCCTTTCCCTCGAAATATAGGCACTCATTTGCCCATTCTTAAGGACACAGACAGCACCATCATGACCAAAATGCAACCCAACAATATTCATGATTATCTTGATCCCAGTATAATTATTATTGTCGTTTAGTAAAATAAAACCAAGTCTGAAAATGATCACGACTCTCGTTAATGGACAACCACCAAGCCAATTCAGGAAAATTATCCAAAAAGGGTACCATACAAGGATCCCGAGGGCCAGAATCAGTGCGAATAACACTATGTGTGCTGAAAAACCGCTCTTCAAGAGTCTTTGCAATTGGTTTCGGTGGCTGAAAAGAGCTATCGTGGCATTCCACCAAAATATCACAATTGGCAAGGGATGGCACAAGTGCCGGATCGAGTAATTCGTATTCACACCCCTCACAATCGATCAGCACCAACGCATCCGCATCCTGTTTACTGAGCAACTCCTCCAGTTGCTGCGGAGAACACTCCCCCAGCACCGTTACACGATCAGTGGTGCCATTGGTATCCGACAACCACTGGCAATTTGCCCTAGCACCCTCATGGGTATCAAAGGCAAAAACCCGACTGTTAGGAATCGTCTTGGCCAAGCCAACGGCATAAAGTCCTTCACCACAACCAACGTTGATGATGGTTGAATAAGCCCTCTTGACGACATCGTGCATCCATTGCGTTAGCTGTGATTCGTACGTCCCAAACAGCATCTGCAATTTTCCATGGAAAAAGCCTTTATGGAATTTCAGTCCCTTAAAAACACCCGTTTGCACGACAAGGCCCGATTCTTTCTCGTAGAGGGCCAACATAGCCACATGGATCGAATAAGCGTCAGCACGGATACCATTTAACAGATCATTTTGTAAATTTATCAAATTACTGGATGCGCTTGTATAATCGGGATCGATCAACAATGCTAGGCGATAAGCGTTAACGGCATCGTGTGAACGCCCCAATTTACGCAGCGCCATGCCAGTCAAGCACCAAGCATCAGCCCTCTCTTGATTTTGGATCGCTAACCGGCACTTGCTGATCGTATCCTTATATTGACCAGAATTATAACTATCAAGGGCAGAAATAAGCAATATATCGTTATTCATTTGTATCTATTACCATAATACATAAAATATCCATATATACATCACACAAATAAGCAACAACTAGCACGCCACTATGAGTAATTCAAAAATTCCTCTTCAGGCCAAAATAACTGAATGTGCTCAACGGTACTAAAAAGTATATTTGGAAAGAAATTTCCTTTAATTTGCGTCCTTTCCGGTATGAATTTTGGTATTCTGTCGGCATTCCTCCCATTATCCAAACCATCAAGCAAAAACGTATCGTACCCAATAGATTTCATAAAATTCCTAAGACTGCTTTGAGAGTATCCGCACCGCTCTAGGCCCGGAGGATACAACTCACAAATGATGAAAGGTACTTTTTCTGGTGACAGAAACGAGACTCCCCCTTCCAAAACCATTTGCTCTGCTCCGTCCGTATCAATTTTGATGATTGTCTTACCACCACCACTACGACTCTGCAAAAACTGACTAGCTATATCATCCAGCGTGATTGATGGCACAGTCAACTTACGCCCTGGAGAATGCGATCCAGTGAGCAGAGGAAGCAACCAAGGATCCCAAATTGAATGAGAACCATTTGAACCACTGTTAATATAAAAATCAGAAGTTCCCGTATGATTACAGACCACCTTATCGACAACAACGCAGTTGCTAAGTTTATTAACGGCTATGTTTTTTCTCAAGCGAATTAAATTTTCGCTATCCGGTTCACAAGATATTACCACACCGACACCGGACATCATTACACTAGAAAGGACAGTGTAGTAACCAACATTCGCACCGACATCAATAAAAACATCGCCGGGAGAGACAACCCTTCTCACCAGCGCCGCACCATCCGGCTCATACCATTCGCCTCTCTCAAAACACCTAGCTATTGCTCTGTCAACAACGGCACCTTCTGAGCTATCTAAAATCAACTGAAAACGCCGCTCTGTCCCGGCGCGATCATAAAATTTCATATACATATAAACATAAACCTTTGAATTATAGTTAAAAATACCATTTTCTTAGCAACCAGCAGCACCCCACTCAACCGTGGTCGATTAGCATAGTTTGTTATGTCTTTATCGGCCTCCACGGAAGCTCAAATTGTCCCTATGGTGGTGGGGGACCCGGTAATGCAACAACCCTGATAGGGCCCATTGGTGGTCCGTCAGCCCGGCCGCCATCGCTGAGGTTCGTTTCACCCACTTCCTGGGGGAATAGTGTGCACCATATCCACCACGAGCTACCACGCCGGAAAAATACCACGCGCGCTTATGGATACTACAATTTCATAGCTGATGCAACAATCATCATTTTTTCACTAAACGCCCTGCTCAACACGACTAATACGCCACAGAGCCAGTACCAAGCAACCGACGGCCCATATTAGGGTGATCCCTACGGCAAGCAAATAGTGCCAATCCTGAAAAAGCAACCACAACGAGTCCGTGTGATAAAAAGGCATCCGGATCAACATCAACGCATGAGTAACCGGGTTGAGTATCATCAGCCACCACAGCCATGCCGGTGCTTGATCGACCGGGAATAGGGCACCGGATAACATCCATAGCGGCATCAAAAACACCGACATGATGGCGTGGTAACCAGCACTGCTTTCCATATTCCAAGCGATGAGGAAGCCCAGGGCGGTAAATCCGAGCGCGGTTACAACCAAACCAGCGATAATAAGCAGCAGCTGGAAGACCGGGGGCGATAGTCCCAGCAATGGCGCCACCAACAGCAACAACAGGGTTTGTACCAGAGCAACGGACATGGCCCCGAGCACTTTGCCGACAACGATACAGAGGCGCGGTACTGGGGCAACCAATATCTCCTGCAACAACCCCTGCTGCCGATCCTCTATAATAGTGATGGTGGAGAAGATGCTGGCAAATAGGGTCAGCATCAGCAAAATACCAGGATAAAAATACTCCAGGTAGGAGATTTGTTCCAAACCAGGGGCGCGAAATGAGGCGGCAAAACCACTCCCTAATAACA
>JADGCM010000061.1 GCA_015228995.1 Magnetococcales bacterium | reverse complement strand
CGCGGCCATGGAGCTGGATCGCTACGACGAAGCGGTGCGCCATTATCAGCAGTCGGTCCATCTTGATCCCAATAATCAACGGGCTTATTACAATTTAGGCAATGCCTATCGCGATTTGTGTCGCCTGGATGATTCGGCCGATAGTTACCGGCGCGCCCTGACGCTACAACCCGATTTTTTCCGTGCACACAGCAATATGCTCTTCACGTTGCAGGCCAATCCACGCTACAACGTCGAGGCGTTATTGGCCGAGCACCAGCTGTGGCAACGTATGCACGGGGCATCGCGTCAAGCAGCGGTTCAGCCGCATCGCAACGTGCCAGACCGAGATCGGCCTTTGAACATCGGCTACGTCTCAGCCGATTTTGGCCGCCATCCGGTCGGCTTCTTCCTGCTGCCGGTGTTGCCCCATTGTGACCGCAGTCGCTATAAAATTTTCTGTTATTCCAATCGCGGCGTTGAGGATTATATCACCCAGCGGTTGCGGGCTCAGGCCGATGTCTGGCGTCATGTCGTTGGTGTTGCTGACGACGAGCTCGCGGCGCAGATCCGTGCCGATGGTATCGATATTCTTATCGATTGTTCTGGACATACCCAGGGCAATCGGTTGACACTATTTGCTATGAAGCCAGCTCCGGTACAGGCTACTTGGGGGGGATATGTCGGTACCACCGGTCTAGCGACCATGGATTACCTGATCACCGATCCGCGTTCGACGCCGCCTGGCACCGAATCTTCTTGCGTCGAAACACCTATTCGTCTACCCGATGCTTATGTCTGTTTTGCGCCGCCTGAGTATGCCCCTGAGGTGACCCCGTTGCCAGCTCGCGATAAGGGTTACGTTACCTTTTGTTGTTTTAATAATTTGGTTAAAATTAACCTGCAAGTGGTGCGATTGTGGTCGAAGCTGTTGCAACAGTTGCCAACAGCGCGCTTGTTGTTGATCACGCGTCAACTTGGAGTAGCGGTACTACAACGGCGTTATCAGCGCTGGTTTTCGCAGCAGGGGGTGATGGATCGGGTCATTATGCGGGGGGCAATGCCGCATCATGAGCTGTTAGCGCAATACAGCGGTGCTGATATCGCGTTGGATCCCTTTCCCTATTCCGGTGGCCTGACCACCTTGGAGTGTCTATGGATGGGTGTTCCAGTGATCACCCTGGGTGGTGAGCGGTTTGCCTCGCGCCACTCGATTGCCCACATGACCAACGTCGGGTTCACCGAGGGGATTGTCGCCGACGAAAATGCCTATTTGAATTTGGCTCGTTATTGGGCCACCGATTTGGATCATCTGGAAGCCATCCGCCGCACCTTGCGGGCACAGACGGCGGCTTCACCGGCCTGTGATGGGCTGCGTTTTGCGCGTAACCTAGAGCAGGCTTTTCGTGATATGTGGTCCCGTTGGTGTCAACAGCAAGGACGTTGATTATGCGTATTCTTTACGTTAATACTCCGCTTTATGATTTTCTTACGGCCACACTGATTGAAGGACTTAAAGAGCTTGGCCATCAGGTATTGACCACCGAAGCGGCCAATTATGGTACCAAAATCGAAGACCGAGAAGTGGTGGCGGTAGCCGAAGCGGCTGATTTGATTATCGTCGGTTCTAACGCTGGGGTGCGCACCGAATTGATTCAAGCTGTACGTAATCCGCGGCGGGTGTTTGTGGATGGTAGCGATTATCAGGCCTTGTCTATCCCTGAACAGCTTGTTCCATTCAGGATGGTTTTTAAACGCGAGCTGTGTCGGTGCCGTCCTAACTCCGAACAGGAGCGCGTTTTTCCACTCCCATTTGCTGCTGAAAAGCGTTATTTTACCGGAAATAACGAAACTAAAGATATACTTGTAAGTTTTCTTGCGAATATGACGACCAATCCGTGGCGTTTATCTGTGCATCAGCGGTTATTGAATCTTAATAATCCGCAGGTGGTCTCTGGGCGGACACGGGATGCCCCTCTATCGCTGCAAAACGTATCGCTTTCGAATATACCCAACCCGCTTTATTACTCGGTTCTCAATCGTAGCTTGGTTTCCGTGAATGTGGCGGGGGGAGGCTACGATTGTGGCCGTCATTGGGAGATTCTGGCGGCTCGGGCCATGTTGTTTACACAGAAGCCCGACATCATCATTCCAGATGATTTTACCGATGGCATCAACTGCGTCACTTTTGCTTCGTTGGATGAGTTTGATGACAAACTAAAGTTTTATTTGGATCGGCGTGATCTGATTGCAGAGATCGCCACGCGAGGGTACCAGCATATGCTACAATATCACACGACAGCCCGAAGAGCAGAATATTTTTTGCGCGTCGTAGCAGCCTATATCGAAGGGGTATAAATTATCATGGCTGAGCAGGATAGGGCGTACGTCTGGCAGCTGTTAGACCACTCTTCCGATTATGGTGCATTGGTTCATACCGAGTTGATGAACCTAGTCCGTGCTCCCCCTCGGTTGGTGCTGGATGTTGGCTGCGGCTTGGCAGCGAATGGTGTGTTTCTCAAAGAGCGCTTTCCCTCCTGTCGTGTCATGGGGGTAGAGCCGGTGGATGGTATGGCGGTGCGGGCAGCCAAGCAGCTGGATCATGTGTTTAATTGCCGATTTGAAGACATTGATCTGTCTGCTGCTGGGGTCCAACCAGGGGAAATTGATCTGGTGATCTTTAGCGATGTTCTGGAGCACATGTATCATCCGTGGAAGATACTACAGGAGACGAAACCTATGATGTCCCAGGATGGGGTGGTGGTCGCCAGTATTCCGAATATTCGCCACATAGGTGTTATCAATGAGCTGGTCAAAGGCGATTGGAATTATCATCGTTACGGTATACTTGACATCACCCATATTCGGTTTTTTACTCGTTTGGGAGTTGAGCGGCTGTTTTCTGAGACGGGCTACCGTGTTGATGAATTGATCCCCAGGATAGATCCAAATTTGCAGCAATTAGTTGATCGCATCCAGGATCACACGGATCGGATCGACTTGGAGTATTGTGAATTAAGAAAACTAAAAAAAACGGATCTGATTGAATTATTAACATTACAGTTCTTGGTACGGGCATCACCTATAACATCATGACTGAGCAACCAAACGGGGCGTACGTCTGGCAGTCACTAGGGCAGCCCCATGATTATGGCCAGTGGGTCCATGGTAACCTGCTCAACCTGATTCGTCGGCCGCCGCAGCTGGTGTTGGATGTTGGTTGTGGTTTGGGAGTCAATGGGGGGTTTCTCAAGCAGCAGTTCCCATCGTGTCGTGTTATGGGGGTAGAGCCGGTTCGTGATATGGCCTTGCGGGCGGAGAAATACCTGGACCACGTATTTTGTTGTCAGTTTGAGAATATTGATCTGGCGAGTGCCGGGGTCCAGCCAGGAGAATTCGATCTAGTGATTTTTAGTGATGTTTTAGAGCACCTATACCATCCATGGCAAGTGCTCCAGGACACCAAGGCGATCTTGTCTCGTGATGGCGTTGTGCTTGCCAGCATTCCCAATGTTCGCCACATAAAAATTGTTGATCAACTGATTCGTGGTGAGTGGAATTATGATCGAAGTGGGGTAATGGATATAACGCATATCCGTTTTTTTACCCGTATTGGAGTTGAGAAATTATTTTCTGAAACTGGTTATAATATCGATGAATTGACGGTACGAATTGATCCGGAACTACAGCAATTCGTCGGTCGTATCCAGGACCATACCGATGGGATCCACCTGGAGCATTGCGACCTAAAGAAATTCAAAAGACAGGACATCATCGAATTTTTGGTATTACAATTTCTAGTGCGTGCATCCCCTAACAGATAGGATACTGAAAATATTATGGTACGTAAGAAGTCACAGAACACAGAGGCTAAAACTGATGTCCAGGTGGAAACGCCAAAACCAGTGGCTCGACGCAGAAAGAGCGCTACAGCGGCAGTCGAGGTCGTTCAGCCCCCCGTAGAGGCTGGTGTAGCTGGTGCCGGTGATGCGGTGCCCCCAACGGATGAGATAGCACCGGAGCAGCCCCTGCTAGAGGCGGCTATCGCCGCTTATCGGCGTGGGGAGATGGAGCAGGCTTGGCTCAACTGTCGTCAGGCGTTGGTGTTGCAGCCGGAGCGAGCCGAGGCCTGGACCTTGGCTGGTATGCTCTGCCGTCAAGCTGGTGATCTTCAACAAACGGTAGAGTGTTACCGGCGTGCCATTACCATCGCACCGGATTACGCCGAGGCTTACAACAATCTAGGCAACGCCTTGATGGCGTTGCAGCAGTTTCCCGAGGCGGCTATCGCTTGTCAACGGGCGGTGGAGATGCACCCGGAATGGAGCGCTACTTGGCTAACTCTGGCGGAAGCTCTACGCCGGCACAGTCGGTTGGTTGAGGCTGAGAGCGCTTGTCGTCAGGCGCTACAATTGGATCCAGGCAATGCTGAAATCCTGGTGACTATGGGCAATATTCTGCAACAACAAGATCGGCTGGACCTAGCTAGAAATCACCTGCAACAGGCTGCTCAACTGGCACCGCAGTCGGCAGCGGCACACTACCATCTGGGGTTGCTATCGCGGCGTCAGGGAGAGCTGTCGGAGGCTGTGCGCTGCTTTGATGAGGCAATTCGTTGCCAGCCGGGCCTGTTGATGGCCTATCTCTACATGGCAGAGAGTTACGACCATCTGGGTGAGTTGGACCGGGCCATGGAGGTCTACTTGAAGGCGTTGGAATTAAAGCCCGATTTGGCTGAGGCGCAACAGAACGTTGGTTCTATTTTGCACCGCCAGGGACGTATCGATGAGGCCATCGTCCGCTTTCGCCAAGCCATTGATTCGGGCCTACAGCACCCAACGGTATGGATTAATTTGGGAAATGGCTACAATCTAATGGGGCAGCTACAGGAGGCGGTGGCCAGTTATCGCCAGTCGGCAACCTTGGCGCCGTTGCCCGTTGCCACCCGGGTCAACTTAGTTCACGCCCAACAGCAGCTGTGTGATTGGCAGGATATGGAACCGGAGCGACTGCGTAGCGAGGTGGTGGAGCCAGCCTTGGCATGGGATGCGGTTGGGCAGATGCCACCATCCCCTTTTCCGTTTTTGTCACTCCCGGTCGAGATGTCCGAAGCGGAGCAGCAAAAAATTGCCCGCAATTTTGCCAGCCACTTCCAACACAACAGTCGACCAATTGGTAATTTTGCTGCCATGCGCCAACCTCAGACGGGTCGGTTGCGGATCGGTTATGTCTCGTCCGATTTTTGGGATCATGCTACTGCTCATTTGATTCAGGGCCTATTCGGGCGTCATGATCGCCAACGGTTTGAGGTTTTTGCCTATTCGTTTGGTCCAGATGATGGCAGTGTCTATCGCCAACGTATTGCGGCGGAGTGCGACCATTTCATCGATTTGCGCTCATTTCAGGGCGACGATGCGGCTCGGCGCGTCTACGAAGATGGCGTCCACATCCTGATTGATTTAAAAGGATATACCCGCGATTGCCACCCAGAGCTTTTTGCCCGACGCCCAGCGCCGATCCAGGTCTCTTGGCTCGGCTATCCGGGCACCATGGGGGCCGATTTTATCGATTACATCCTGACAGATCGTATCGTTACCCCACCGGATCGACAGTTTTGTTACACTGAGAAGTTTGTCTACTTACCCCACAGCTATCAGATCAATGACAGCGAACAATCGATTGTGGCGGATGATGGGGATCGGGCTGCCCACGGTTTGCCGGAACAGGGGGTTGTTTTTTGTTGCTTTAATTCACACTATAAAATTGAGCCGCGCATTTTTGCCGTATGGATGGCCTTGTTGCAGAGTGTTCCGGACAGCGTCTTGTGGTTGATAGAGGGTGCCGGTCGTGCCAACCTACAGCGGGCTGCTGCAGAGCATGGAGTGGCGTCGGAACGGTTGGTTTTTGCGCCGAGGTTGCCCAAGGCTGAACATCTGGCCCGCCATGGCCATGCCGACTTGTTCCTCGATACCCATTATTATGGGGCGCATACCACGGCCAGTGATGCTCTATGGGCTGGGTTGCCAGTGTTGACCTGTCCAGGGGACCGGTTTGCTTCTCGGGTGGGGGCTAGTCTGCTTCATGCCGTTGGCTTGGGTAAAGAAGGGCTAATTGTTCAGTCACTGCCGGCCTACCAAAAACGGGCCCTGGAATTGGCTACCCATCCCCAGCAGCTGTTGCAGATACGTCAAAAACTGCATAAAAATCGGTCTCATCAACCACTTTTTGATAGTGGGCGATTTGTGCAAGATCTTGAAAACGCCCTACAAAAAATGTGGCAACAATGGCAACGGCGGGGGGCTAAGTGAGCGCTGCTGATGCCTTAAGCCTGCTCCATTTGTCACTGGCTGCTTATCAGCGGCAGGAGTATGAGCGTTCATGGAGTGATTGCCATCGGGCCCTAACGATTGAACCTCATCGTCCCGATGGCTGGACTTTGGCCGGCATGATTTTGCGTCGGTTGAAGCGCATCCCGGAAGCGATTGATGCTTATCGTAAAGCCATTGATCTGCAACCGGACTTTGCGGATCCCCATAACAATTTTGCCAATCTGCTCCGTGAGCAAGGTCAAGCAGAAGAGGCGGTGCTCCATTATCGCCAAGCAACGTTGCTGAAACCCGATTTTGCTGACGCCTTTAACAATCTGGGTGGCGCTCTACAAGATGCCTGCCGGGTAGAAGAGGCGGTAGCCAGTTTCAACCGGGCCCTGGCTTTACGTCCCGATAATGCCGATACCCACTGGGATCGGGCCTTGGCTTTATTGTTGTTGGGGGATTACCAACAGGGTTGGGTTGACTACGAATGGCGCTGGCGTCGTGGGGAACCACCGCCGCGGCCATTCCGTGAGCCAGCATGGGATGGCAGTGCCCTTAATGGCCGGACCATTCTTGTCCACGCCGAACAGGGGCTTGGGGATACGTTGCAATTTGTCCGTTACGTGCCTTGGGTGGCGGCCAGCGGGGGGCGGGTGGTGTTGGAGGTGCGTGAGCCACTGATGCAATTGCTGCAGCACACCCCTGGCGTTGACCAACTGGTGATGCAAAACACCCTCTTGCCTCCATTCGATTGTCACATCCCGCTGCTAAGTTTGGCTCACATTTTTGGCACCACGTTGGACACTATCCCCAATCGGGTGCCCTATGTTCCCATCGATACCGAGCGGGTGGCTCATTGGGGCGGGCGATTACGGCAGGGGAGCCGGGCGGTCCGGGTCGGCTTGGTCTGGGGCGGTAACCCACGGGTCAAGAATGATCACTGGCGTTCGCCACGATTACAGCCGCTGTTGGAATTATTCGCCGTTGCCGGAGTTGATTTTTATCTCTTGCAACATGGTGATGGTCGTCGTGACTTGGAACAACAGACGTTGCCCGATCACGTCATCGACATTGCTGCTGAGGTGAAAGATCTAGCGGACACGGCGGCGATCATGATGCAGATGGATCTGGTGATCAGTTCTGACACAGCGACGGCGCATCTGGCGGGTGCTTTGGGGGTCAAAGGTTGGATATTGCTTCAATTCTCGCCCGATTGGCGTTGGTTGCTGCATCGCTCCGACTCGCCCTGGTATCCCTCACTGAGGCTGTTTCGCCAGCCACAGCCGCGGCGATGGGATCTAGTGGCGGCCGAGGTAAAACAGGCGTTGCAGCGGTTCGTGACTGACTTCAACGCCGATTATGATCGGCAAGCCGCCCAGCGTGGTCAAGTGGTTGCAGCCGGAGCCTCCGTTCCTACACAGCCAGTTATCCGTCCGGTCATTGCTGGTGGGGTGGCGCCAACGTCGACGGTTCCCCCGCAGGCCTACGAGATGCTCACCGACTGCCTTAATGTCTATTATGGGGGTAATTATGCTGAGGCGCAGCGGCTCTGTCGCCAAGTATTAGATTTGGCGCCGAATATGCCGGAGGCCTGGACTGTCCAGGGCATGTTGCACCGTCGTGCAGGCCATGCCACGGAGGCAGTCGCTGCCTATAAACAGGCCATTGGCATCAACCCGGGCTACGTGGATGCTTATGCCAATATGGTCAACGCTTTGCGTGATCTGCGTGATTGGGACCAAGCCGAGTATACCTATCGGTTGGCGTTGTCGTTGCGGCCAGATTGGCCAGAAATATTAAACGGCTTCGCTGACCTATTGCGTGAAACAGGCCGGCTTGCTGAGTCAGTGGCGCACTGTCGCCGGGCGTTAGAGTTGAAACCCGATTACGCCGACGCTTGGAACCACTTGGGCAATGCCCTCAAGCAGATGGGGCAGGAACAACAGGCCATCGACTGTTACCAAAAGGCGCTGACGCTTAAGCCGACCTATGCCGAGGCCCACTATAATCTGGGCATTGCTTTTCACGATATCGAGCGCTATCAGGAGGCCGTCCCTTGTTACCAGCAGGCGGTGGCGCTATCACCACGGTTTCACCAGGCTTGGTATAACTTGGGGGTGGCTTGGCAGAAATCGGGCAACGCCGACCAAGCATTGGCAGCCTACCGTCAGGCTATTGCTTTGGAGCCAGGGCATCAAGGAGCCCATTTTAATTTGGGGGCGACGCTCAACTGGGTCGGTCGAGTCGAGGAAGCCCTCGAAAGCTACCGGCAGGCGCTGGCCTTGGCCCCGGACAGCATCAACATCGCTGTCGAGATTTTTCACATCGAGCAAAAGTTATGTGACTGGAGATCATTCGCTACTCTTAGGCAACGGCTGGTCGATGCGGCTCTTTCCTTCCAGGATAAAAATGGTATCCCACCATCGCCGTTTCCGTTTCTCTCCATGCCAGTGGCCATCACCGAAGCCGAACAGCTTCGCATTGCACAGCTGCATTCAGATTTCCTGAGCAAGAGCGTTCAAGAACTTCCACGCGATGATAGTAATCGGCCTGTGGCAGCGGCTTCTGGGCGGCTGCGCGTTGGCTACGTATCGGCTGATTTCCATAATCATGCCACTGCCCATCTCATGCTGGGTCATTTTAAGCGTCACAATCGCCATCGCTTTGTGGTTTTTGCCTATTCTTTGGGTCCAGACGATGGCAGCTTCTACCGTCAACGCATCAAAGACGAGGTGGATCATTTTATCGATTTACGTACTCTTACGATGCGGGAGGCAGCGCAGCGGATACGTGATGATGGTGTCGACCTATTGATTGACCTAAAGGGTTATACCCGCGATTCACGGCCAGAGATATTTGCCTACCGTCCGGCGCCGGTCCAGGTGGCCTATCTGGGCTATCCGGGTAGCATGGGGGCCGATTTCATCGATTATATCCTGACAGATCGTTGGGTGACGCCTCCCGAGCAGCAGTCGTGTTATAGCGAGAAATTTATTTACTTGCCCCATTGCTACCAGGTTAACGACTCCGAGCAAAAAATTGCCGCCGATACCGCAGATCGGGCTGGCCATGGCCTGCCACAACAGGGCTTTGTCTTCTGTTGTTTTAATTCTCACTACAAAATCGATGCGCGTATCTTTGCTGTTTGGATGGAGCTGCTGCATGCCGTTCCCGACAGTGTGTTGTGGCTATTTGATGGTTACGCTACTGGCAAGGAAAATTTGCGCCGGGTGGCTGCGGAGCAGGGGGTATCGCCACAGCGGTTGGTGTTCGCTCCTTCCATGCCTAAAGAACAGCATCTCGCCCGCCATCGTTG
>JADGCM010000060.1 GCA_015228995.1 Magnetococcales bacterium | reverse complement strand
TCGAGAATATCATTGATAATACGCAATAAAGATCGCGATGAACTAGATATCTTGGTCAGGTAATCGCGTAATTTCGGCGCCATATCCAATTGTAAAGCGAGATCAGATAGACCAATGACCGCATTCATCGGGGTCCGGATCTCGTGGCTCATATTGGCCAGAAATTCGGACTTATATTGGCTTGACTGCACCAATTCAGTGGCTTTTTGCTCCACCTCTCGTTTTTGTGCATCCAGCTCGGCATTGGTCGATGCCAACGCGCTCTGTTGGGACTGTAGCAACAGCGTTTGCTCTTGCAGCTGTTTGAGCAGTTCCTCCATGCGGTGGACCCTCATCAGGTTATCCAGCCCCAAACCAATGATAACGGTGACCTCTTGCAAAAACGACAATTGCCGCTTAGTAAATTTTTTAAAAGAGGCCAGTTCGATGACCGCTAAGCTGTTATCCTGGAACGTCACCGGCACGGCAACGATCTCCAGTGGGGTGGCTTCGCCAGCACCAAAACGGATCTGCAAGGCCTGCACGGGCACCTCGACGAGGTGAATCAGCTTGCGCTCTAAAGCAGACTGGCCCACAATAGACTCACCGACGGTAAAACCAACCGGTGCCTCGCCGCCCTGGAATCCATAACGGCCCAGCGGTTGATAACGCCCCTGCCCCTCTTCGAGGATATACATCACCCCATAGACACCATCGAGAAAGGGGGTGATTTCCTGGATCAAACTTTGCGCAAAATCGCCCAAGGTTCGCGCCTGCTGCACAATATTGCTAAATTTAGCTGTGCTCGCCACCATCCAGGATTGTTCTTGTAATTGCTGCTGCGCTTGCTTAAAGTCGGTGATATCTTTGGCCACCAGAATGGTGCCTCTGACGCTGTTGTCCTCACCTCGCAGCACTGATCCGGAGACCAGAACTGGGATCAGCCGACCTGTTTTCGCCACCATCATCGCCTCAAAATGAACGGTCGAACCGGTTCTGACCATGCGGCTAAAGTCGGCCGCCGTGAACCGGATCGCTTCCCCGGCTTCATTATCTGCCGTGGAAAATAGTCGTTCAACCGGCAAGCCAACCAGCTCACTCTCGACATATTCGAGGATCTCAATGCAGTTAGCCTGTTGCACCTGCATCTCTGGTGATACCACCAACAGGGTATCGGTCATCGAAGATAAGATATTCTGGGTGGTTTGCCGCTCCTGGGCGTTACGTGCCATCTCTTGGTATAAATTGTCTACCATCTCCTTAAAAGAGGCAGCTAAATCACCAATTTCATCGTTGGTATTGATCTCAACAGTAGCCCCAAATTGCCCCTGAGCAATCGCCATTGCGTTATTTCTCAGCGTCACAATGGGTATGGTGATTTGGCGTGCGACCAGTATAGATAGATAAAATCCACTCACAATAATAATGATAAAAGAATACTCAAGATACTCAACCATCCGATCTAATATCTCATCAACACTGGCGATAGATGGCGTCATTTTCGACATCTCATCGATCACGAAGGCTAGATCCCCGCCTTTGCCGTTGACGGACACCTTACTGCTATCGGCTGCAGCTCGTATCTGGTCTATTTTGGCAGACAACTCGGTTATGGATTGGTCCAACGACTGGGATAATTTCAGAGATGCGCCATTGTTACCCAACTGCTCTTGCAGGCTGTGACTGAGTTTTAATACATGTTTAACGTCGGCAGCGGCTCTATGTGCCGCATCACCCATGGTATCGATCTGCTGCGTTGCCTGATCGACGTTTTTTAGTATAGGAACTATTTTATGGTTTATCGTATCGTTAACGTATGACACAAAATCGTCTATGCTGGTATCAACACGATCCAATTGGTGCGACCCAAACACGCCCAAAACAATAATCGCTAGCAAAATGATGCTATAGGATAACAGCAGCTTATAGACAATGTTGACGTGGATCTTTTTCACTAGAGATTCCTGTTGCGGGCTACTTGCTGAATAGCAGCCAATAAATCTTGTTTTTTGATCGGTTTGGTCAGATGCTCGTTACAGCCGGCGGCGAGACTCTCCTCTTTTTTCTCAGCCGATGCGTGGGCACTGAGGGCAATGATGGTCATCGCCGTTGCCCCCCCCTGCTGCTGTTCCCACTGGCGAATGGCACGCGTGGCCGTATAACCGTCCATATTGGGCATCTGTAGATCCATCAACACCAAGTCAAACGGCTCCCGCTGCACCCGGGCCACGGCTTCAATACCATCGTTGACCATCACCAAATGATGGGACGTCTTGCTGAGGTAGATCCGAAACAGCGCTTGGTTGTCTTCGGAGTCCTCCACCAGCAAAATGCGTAAAGTGCCGGCAACAGAGGCCGTGATCGGTGCCACCGCCGCCACAGGCAATGAGGGCAGGGCCACGGTCCGCACCGGTAGCGTAAAGAAAAAGGTACTGCCCTGTCCCAGCTGACTCTCCACCCATAACCGGCCGCCCATCAATTCGACCAGCCGCCGTGAAATGGCCAAACCGAGACCGGTGCCCCCATAACGACGGGTGATCCCGGCATCGGCTTGGGTGAAATAGTCAAAGATGCGTTCCACATTGTCGGCAGCAATGCCGATACCGGTGTCAGCAACCGAAAACAGCAGTTGATCTGACCGCTGCGGCTCAGTCATCAGCGCCACCGTAATCTGACCCCGTTCGGTAAATTTGACAGCATTGCCGATCAGATTGACCAACACCTGCCGCAACCGACCATCATCCCCTAAAACAACATCTGCGGCATTGACTTCGATCTCCATGGCCAACGCCAGCCCCTTCTGCTCGGCGGACAGTTGCATGATGCCGACTGTTTCTGTCACCACCGCTACCGGGGCAAAAGGAACCTCGGTCAAGGTGAGTCGTCCCGCCTCAATGCGCGAAAAGTCGAGAATATCGTTGATGATCCCCAGCAGCGCCTTACCAGAGTTGTACATCATTTCGGTATAGCGCCGCTGCTCCTGAGTCAGCTCGGTCTCCAGCAAGACACTGCTCATACCCAACACCACGTTCATAGGGGTACGAATTTCGTGGCTCATGGCCGAAAGGAAATCGCCCTTGACACGCGTCGCTTGCTCAGCCTGTTCCTTGGCTTGAATGAGGCTCAGCTCGGCCCTCTTGGCCGCCGTCACCTCATGCAAGACGAAGATCAGCCATTCTACATCCCCATACTGCCCTTTAACCGGGTATAAGGTCCAATCCCAATAGGTCACCCCCCACTCCGGATGGTCGGGAAATTCAAAGGGCTTAGCGGTAATGGAAAACAGCATCCCGGTATCGACCACCTGCTGAAAAATGGCCTCATTCTCCTGGTGTGGATACAAGTCAAAGTGGTTTTTACCACTATAGAAATCTGGTTCATGGCCACAGGCAGCAGCGTAAGATCGATTAACTCGGATAAAATTAAACTCTCGATCTAAAAAGACGATGCTGAGATGGGTAGTATTAAACAGTTGTTCCAGGAATTCGTTGGAGCGGCGCAACGCCTCCTCGGTTTGCCTGTTTCGATCTAATTCTTGCCGCAAGGCCAGTTCTGTTTGTTTATGTTCGGAGATATCGGAGTGGGTACCAATCATACGCAATGGCCGACCCGTTGCATCTCGGCTAACGATCATACCGCGGTCAAGGATCCATTTCCAACTGCCATCCCGACACAAAACACGATGCTCACTGAGATAAACAGGCGTCTTACCATCGAAGTGGGACTGGACGGCGGCCATGGCATCCGCCTTATCATCCGGATGGATGCGACCTTCCCACTCATTCAAGCTGCTGCCGATCTCGTCAGCGGTAAAACCGAGCATCTCTTTCCAGCGTTGGGAAAAAAAGACGGTGCCTGCTGGTATGTCCCAATCCCACAGACCATCACCAGAGCCTTCAAGGGCAAATTGCCACCGGAATTTACTTTCGCGCAATTCGATGGTCATCTGCCTCGCTAAACGAACCGTTTGCCGGCGCCCATGGATCATCAGCCACACCAACAATGATAGCAATAGACTCGATAACAGACTGGCATACAAAACCACCAAAGGTCGTTGCAGATCCAAGCGCGCTTCAAACCAAGGTTCGGAATGGAGTACAACTGTCCAGCGGCGTTCCATAAAGTCGATATATTGATGATTTTTATAGAATGCGACCACAACTCGATTAGACTCCAAAACAGCATCCGAGTCATACATCAATGCCGCCGGCAGTATCTCACTACCATCGAATATTTCTAGGTCAATATCGGTCAGATACCTCCCCCCCAACGTGCCTATCATCAAATCATCCATCCGAAAAGCGGCATAAATCCAACCTATGAGGCTGGCGCGCCGTTGCTCCACGGTAGCGCAGGGGGCAGCATGACCATAGACAGGCAGATACATCAGTACACCCGCTTGTCCGTGCTGGTCATCCTCCTGCACCAGCGTCACCCTTCCCGACAAAGCGGCCCCTCCCGAATCGCGCGCCCGCTCCATAGCTTCCCGCCGCACGGGCTCGGTGTACATATCATAGCCAAGGGCGCGCAGATTACGCTCGGTAACGGGCTCTAGATAGGCGACGGCAGCGTATAAATCCCGCTCCCCTGGCGGCTGGATAGTGTAGTCGGGAAATCCCTGTTGGCGTAGGGTGTCGATATGCGCCTCTTTTTCTACGGCACGCAATAAGGGGGCAAAACCGACCACCTGAATTCCCGGAAGATGCTGTGACAGCTGCAATTCCTCGACAAACTGATGGAATTCATGGCGCTCGACACTCTCGGAAGAGACGAACAAACCACGTATCGCCCGCAATGTCTGCTCATAAGCAGCCATGCGCTGTTGGATGCTCACGACAACCTCATTAGCTTGGTGGTCAAAGCGATCCTGTAGTTGTTGGTAACTATCCTTCTTGGTGGCGTGATACCAAAAGTAACTCACCCCCAGGCCGACCAACAACACCAACCAAGGCAATTGCGCAATCAACCACTCCGAGCGGAGCGGCTGCCCCACCTCCACTGTCAAGCGTTCTTGGTCGGCGACGTTGATCAAGCGTGTGACCTGCATACGCAACCGATGGTTCAACCACAACAGCCCCCCCAAGAGAAGCAGCAGGATAGCTGCCACCAGCCACCACCATGAGGGGATGGCCGAGTCACCACCCTCCTCAGGCAGAGTAATCCAGCGGGCATGGATGCGCCGTTGTTCTTCAACACTTATCTGGCCCAAGGCCTTGTCTATGACGCTCTGGAGTAAAGGCCAATCCTTGCGGACCGCAAAACTAAGCCGATAGATAAAGTGGGTCTCGCGAGCGCTGCGCAGATTGGTAATATTGAGACGCTGGGCCCAATAGCCAGCCGTGGCCCGATTGAGCAATACACCATCCACCTCGCCCAAAGAGACGGCAGTCATGGCCTGTTTGACATCCGGCAGCCAATGCAAGCGTATATCTGGGTACTCGTGCTGCAACGACTCATTGATGGCCCAACCCTTGATGACCGCCAAGGTCTTGCCCGACATCTGGCTCAAATCGATACGGCCCGGCACATTCTGGCGCACCAGCAACAAATCGGGGAATATCGCATAAGGTTTGGTAAAATTGAGGAAGGATTGTCGTTCCGGTGTTGGCGTCGCCACTGTGACCAAATCGGCGGCACGGTTTTTGACCATCTCTAGCGATTGCGCCCACGAGCCCGTAGCCACCGTCTCCACCCGCACGCCCAAAATTTGGGCCACCCGTTGCAACGTATCCGTGGCTATACCTTCAATACTGCCATCGCCACTACGTGACTCGAAGGGGGCATAATCTGGATCGGGAGCGTGACGCAGCCTTGGGTGCTGCTGCAACCACTCCTGTTCTGCTGTCGTCAGTTCAAGAGCCGCCGCCACCGACTTCGCAGCCAACACCATCGCCAATATCACTGCCAGAAACAGCTGGAACAGCTTGCGAGCAGCTACATACTCCCCCTCTCCCCTTGTGGGAGAGGGGGTCGGGGGGTGAGGGGGAAATACGTAGTGTCGCATTTTCTCTACCCTTTGCGCCTGTTTTCCGCCTGTTTTGTGTTGGTGTCATGCAACAAATCAGGGTACACTAGCAAATGGTTGTCGGCAAGGTTTCTTGCCGAACGCGAATCGTGGGAAAGTTTACCATCATGTTTTTCAATTTATGCAATATATAAGAGAAACTTACATGAAAACTTGTCAGGTAGTGATCGATATTCCAGAAGAGATTTTGCTTACCGAAAACATAGACAAGATATCTTTTGCCAATGAGATACGTTTACTGGCCGCCATCAAGCTTTATGAGCTGGGGCGCCTCTCCTCAGGCCGCGCCGCTGAGTTGGCTAACATACCACGCGTGGAATTTTTGATGACTCTCAATCAGTACAAGGTTTTCCCTTTGGAATCCGAGTTGCGGGATCTAGAAATTCGGTTTGCCACTTAAAGCGGGACAACACGATCCGGCATTGTTCATCGTTTCGGCCAGTCCTGTATCCCTGGGGCATCGCCCCAGGAGACAGGAGCAGAGGCGGGGGCAGGGGAAAGCCGAAGGCTGTCCCGCCTTAAGTGCATGGCCAGAAACGGATCCCCCTCTACCGCATCTTTTTAGCCTGCATATAAGGTTTATATTCCATGTCATCGTGGAGGATATGCCCCACTAACCAAGCCTTACCAATGCTGATCAGGTCGATGGCAACGGCAAAATCGCCCGCATCAAACCGCGCTTTCATCGCGTCTAAGGCCTGAACCAGCCGGCGGTGCTGATCGATTTGCTGGTCAAGACCTGGAAAATCGCAATCACGCATATACTGTTCTTCACGACCGAAATGGTTACGGGTAAAGTCGATAAACTCCTGCAACAGTACCCCTACCGATTCTCTCCCGCCCCCTTCTTTCATCAATTGATGCAACCGGTTGATAATGTCCACCAGTCGCTGATGGTCTTGATCTAAGGTTGCGACGCCAACACTGAGCTCGTCACTCCAAGGCAAGAACAGTTCACGACCCTCATTCTGCATATAGAGCTTATTCAGATGACGCAATAATTGCAAACAAAGTGTATGGAACTGGGCCACTTTGGTATCGGATTCGTGATCACAACCCGGCTTTAGCTCTTGGATAATCTGACGCGCCATTTGATGCAGCACTTCGTGTTCAGCCATAACCTCCCGGATCAGCAGTTCGTGCCCCTCGCTCGTTCCCCCAGGCAGACTGGTTAACCACTGGCACAGGGCACAATCGTGATCCCAGAACAGCGCAACTTGCTCCGATTCGGAACGGCCATGGGCAACTTGGGAGAGCAGACCGGCCATTGCTAAATGTTGCCCTTTAATACGCCGGATATCAAACCGCTGGGCACCGCTAGATGTTTCAATCTGGGAAATAAATAAGGCGTTACTCATCTCCTGCAACACCGTACCCAAACGATCAAAGTTCATCACTGAACCACTCATCAGGCAGGTAATCTGGGTGGCCTGTTCCATACGCGCCATCACCTGCTGCGACAACTGTTCGGTATGTTCTGCCGCATCAAATACCGTGTGGACCAATGCCAACACCTGACCACTTTCGCCCGCAACATGTTGGGAGGCCTTGCCCGCCTCTGACGAGGAGAGCATGATCTCGCGGGTACCAGTAGCGCTTTCCAACGCTGCACGAGCCACATCCTGAGCGGCCAGTGTCATCTCGCCGGCATTGCGGGCAATCTCACCGATGGCATCGGCTACGTCACCAATGGACCGTGATACCCCTTCGACTACAACCGTCTGTTCATCAACAGCCCGCGAGATATCGCCATTATCGCGACTGATACGGTCGATGTGAGAACCAATCTCCTGGTTGGCATTAGCCACAGCATTGGTATGCTCCTGGATTTGGTGGATGCGGTCCCAAATCGACGTCGTCGCTTGGCTGGTCTGGCGCGCCAACTCCTTGACCTCGTTGGCCACCACGGCAAAGCCCTTGCCAGCATCGCCCGCACCAGCCGCCTCAATCGAGGCGTTAAGGGCCAGCATGTTGGTCTGCTCGGCAATGCTGTTGATCACATCCACCACAGTACCAATGGCATGGGCCGACTCCAACAGCTGCCTCACCATTAACTCGCTCTGTTGCGCCTTGTGCTGGGCGGCATCTGACTCCTGACTAGCGGTCAGACAACGCTGGCGAATACCGGCCAATGAGGTGGTTACCTGCCGCGCCGAACCGGCTACCTGCCTTACCGACCCCTCGATCCCCTGAATGTGTTTATTGACCTCGGCGATATTAGCGTTCATCTGCTCGGCCGCTGAGGCCACGGTGTTGACATTACCGCTCGCCTGTTCCACCGCCGAGGCAATGTTGGTCACCGTTGCCGACAACTGCTCTGAGGCCGACGAAATAGCCTGCATGTTACTGGTCATGTCGTGAATGGCCTGCTTGACTTGAACAATCTCACCCCCCAGCTCCTGGTTGGCCTGAACAACGTCGATGACGATCTGTTGCGACTGATCGGTATCTGCCTTGATGACCTCACGAATTTTTATCATCTCGGAGGCACAGGCGGTGATGCTGCCAGAGTGCATCCCGACCATGCGCAACAATAGCTGCATCCGTTCTGCCAAAGCATTGATGGCTAGGGCAATATGGCTCACCTCGCTGCGTTGGGCCACAATAGCCACCCGTGCTGTCAAATCACCTTTACGCAGCTGCTCCAAAGTCGATAGCAATTGCAATAACGGCTGGGTGATGGAATAGATCGCCACACTGCCGACCAGCAACATGATCCCCAGCGCAATCGCACTGAACCATAAGGTGCCGTTTTGCAGCCCAACAGTGATGGTGGCTGCCTCGGCCATCTTGTCTTGTAATTGCTGGTTGGTGAAGACCAACAACGGCTCGAAGGCTGCGGCCAACGCCGTAGCATCCTGATCGAACTGCTCCATCAGGCTATCGCCTTTGTTTTTATCACGCTTGAGGTAGCTCTCGGCCATCTGCTGGCCATCACTGAGGTAACGGTCAAAGTGTTTATCGATCCCGGTCAGAGAGAACTCAGGCCGGTCCCGCAGCGGTAAGTTATTGATCAACGCCTGCAATTGGCCCAATCCGGAACGAAAGTTCTGTGCCGCCTTGGCCGCCCCGTCAAAGCCATCGTTGTGGTGCGTCACGGCAACATCGGTGAAATGTTGCTGGATATTGACGGTATCGTAACGCATGTCCTTGGCCAACATTGCCAAGGATAAATAGCTACTGCGCACCTGCTCAATCGAAGTCAGTAGGGTCTGTTCGGCACGCCAAGTCCAGACTGCAATCAGGATGAAAAAGAGCAGGGGAATCACGAAAACCAAGGCCATCTTTTCGATGACACGCAGATTGGTGGCCAAGGCCATTCGAGACAAAAAGCTTGGTATCATTGGCAAGTTTCTCCTATACCCTGACAAGCCATGTATTGTGGCTGTTTCCTTCGATATTATAACATATAGTTATTTTTTAGATATAAAATTGTTATAAAATAGTCGTTGCGCAGCTGGATTGTATACATTCTAGAGCCGTGTTGTACAGGGAGCGTGTTACGGTTCTACAGGATCTCAATTAAAAAAATCCTTCCAGTGGTGCCGCTTTTGTTCTAACCTGAGGCGGTTTTTCGGGACCTTCCACTGAAGACGGGACGGCTTTTGTCTTCCCCTCTCACCCCCCGACCCCCTCTCCCACAAGGGGAGAGGGGGAGGCATGAGGCTACTTTTCAACCCTATACACACATCATGTGCGAAGTCAGATCATGAAACCTCACCCCCAACCCCTCTCCATAAATGGAGAGGGGAGTAAAAACAG
>JADGCM010000059.1 GCA_015228995.1 Magnetococcales bacterium | reverse complement strand
CGGTGCCTTTGCCCGTGGTCTGCAACGCAGCTTGCCTTATCTGCTGGTAGAGAGTCCGCTGATGCAGCGCTTTACGGTGCGAGAGGAGGCCTCCGAGCCGGCGGCTTATGCCGCGTGCGCCTTGAGTGATCTGCAAGTGCAGCCAACCCGGGAAGGCACGGCTTATGCCGTATTTGATTTTGGCGGCGGTAGCAGCGACTTCGATTTCGGTATTTTCCGTCTACCGACTCCAGAAGAGGAGCGGCAGGGTTACGAGCATGTGATTAAACATTTCGGTGCCAGTGGTGACATGTATCTGGGCGGTGAAAACTTGGTGGCCAATATGGCCTATCTCACCTTTTGCCACAATTTGGACGTCTGCCGCAGTAACCGCATTCCCTTTACCTGCCCACCGGAGGCCGAGAAATTTCCCGGGCATGAGCTGTTTCTGGATCATTCCAACGTTGCCTACACCAACAGCACCCTATTGATTGCCCAAGTGCGGGCCATCTGGGAAGATTTCCAATGGCGCTTGCCGGAGGATGGGGGGGGCACGGCTGTTGTCCAGGCCGACCATAACCGGGGACGGGCGCCGCAGCGGCGGCGGATATCGGACCGCCTCAGCGATTTATTGAGCCAAGCAGTCATCGATACCAATTTTAACATCGATCCCAAAATGGACAGCTGTGTCGAAGGGGGGCGGCTGGTTAAAATTGCCATCGAACTGCTCAATCGTGATCGGGTAAAGGTTCCTGTTACCCTTGAAGTGGATCGCAATTTGCTCAACCATTTTTTGGTGCAACGGGTCGGTAAGGGTATTTTGCGCTTTTTCATTGCTATGCGCCAAGCCTTTGAAAATCGTGAGTATATCCCCGAGGTGGTCCATATTTTACAGGCCGGTAACTCCAGTCGTTCCTTGTTGGTGCAATCGCTGTTTGCGACCATCTTGCAGGAACGGATGGTGAAGTGGGAGATGCCGCCCCAAGGGCTGGTAAAAAATCCGGCTCTGGAGGAAATACGCCGCGAGATCCCATTCCAACGGTTTATTGTCCACCGACCACCCGCAGGCGATCCCGACAATCCCTACCGGCCCACTGCCAAGACCGGGGTGGCCATCGGTCTGTTAAAATTGATTCCTGGCGAGAGTCTGCTGGCCATTGGTCCCCACGAGGAGGTCAATACCGGTGAAGCGCCGTTCCGTTTCTTTGTTGGACGGTTGCGCATGGATCTGTTTACGCCGGTGCTGAAACAAAACACCGGTTACCGTGAGTGGCACGAGCTGGGGGTGCCCACACGCGGTGCTTTTGTACTGGCCTACTCTTTATCGCCGCAAGCCGGACTCGGCACCTTGCGGCGCGGTGCTTTGGAGATTCAAGAGCGTAATCTCTCCTTCCGCCGCGGTGCTGAGGGCAAGCGGCTCTATATCCAGGCGGTTGGACCGAGTCAAGTTGAGATATGTTTGGCCGATTCGGTGGAGCAGATCCGCAAGCGTCCAGAAGAGGTGGCCCACCAAGAGATTGTACATCTGCACGGATGAGGGATAGCAATATGGAATTACCGGGGCGATTTATTGATGCCGAATGGCTGTACACCCAGCTATCGGGTGATAATAGGGATCGTTTATTGGTTCTCCAGGCTGGGGGGGAGTCCTATTACGAGCAGGCGCATATCCCAGGGGCGCTGTTGTTGCGTTATGCCGAGATCATCACCATGATTGACGGCGTCCCTGGCATGCGGGCCAGTCATGACCATCTCGCTCATCTATTTGGATCTCTAGGCCTGGATGGTTCCCATGCCGTTGTGGTCTACGATGCAGCGGGTGGCACCGATGCCAGCCGGGTCGTTTGGACCTTGGCGACGTTGGGGCAGGATCATGCCGCGGTGCTGGATGGGGGCATCGCCCAGTGGTATCAAGAAAAGCGTCTGCTGGAAGATGGCATGGTACAACCAGTGGCGCGGTCGTTTCCGGCTGCCACGGACGACCATGGATCGGCATGGGCCATCGATTGGCAGGGGGTATTAGACATTGTCGAAGGTAGGCGAACGGCCCTTATGCTCGATGTACGCAGCGAGAAAGAATATCTCGGCACCAATCTAGCGGGGCCGCGTGGCCATATCCCGGGTGCGATCCATTTTGATTGGATGGAGACACTGGTCAATCGCAATAGCACCCTGCTCAAGCCGATGCCGGAGTTGCAACGGCTATTGGCCCCGATCGGGGTCACCGATACCGAACAAGAGATTGTTGTCTATTGTCAAACGGGCCATCGGGCTTCGCAAACCTGGGTGTTATTGCGTCATCTTGGCTTTACCCAGGTGCGATTGTATGACGGCTCAATGGCGGAATGGGGCCATCTCAATCTGCCGGTATGGCGAGAGGAGTGACCCATGTTTGACAACCTATCTGACCGTTTTGCCGATCTGTTCAAAAAGCTGCGTGGTCACGGGACACTGAGTGAGCAGAATATCCAGGAGGCCCTACGTAGCGTACGGGTGGCTTTGCTAGAGGCGGATGTTCATCTATCTGTCGTCCGTAGCTTTGTCGAGCGTGTTCGTGAACGGGCGGTTGGGGTCGAAGTGGTCGGATCGCTCACCCCGGGGCAGCAAGTCATCAAAGTAGTATACGATGAGCTGGTGCAACTGATGGGGAGTGCCAATGAACGGCTCAACTTAGCAGCACAACCGCCAGCGGTGGTCTTAATGGTGGGACTGCAAGGATCTGGCAAGACCACCACCACGGCGAAGCTGGCGAAGCGGCTCCTGGAAAAAGATCGCAAGAAAAGCTTGTTGGTGTCATTGGACGTCTATCGACCCGCCGCCATCGATCAATTGGCAACCGTTGCCAAGCAGGCTGGTGCCGATGTGTTTCCGTCACAATCGCAACAAAACCCGCGTGATATCGCCCGCCAGGCCCTGTTAGCAGCCCAACGCGGTGGTTACGATGTGCTGCTGCTTGACACGGCAGGACGGCTGCATATTGACGAGGCCTTGATGACCGAGCTTGCGGATGTGCAGCGGCTGGTCAATCCGGTTGAGGTGCTGTTGGTCGCCGACGCCATGACTGGCCAAGATGCGGTGACTGTGGCGCAACAATTTGATCAGAGGCTGAACATCACCGGGGTGATCCTCACCAAAAGTGATGGTGACGCCCGTGGTGGAGCGGCGTTGTCCATCCGTCATGTCACCGGCAAGCCGATCAAATTTCTTGGCGTCGGGGAGAAATTGGAGGGGCTGGAGCCCTTCCATCCAGATCGCCTAGCATCGCGTATTTTGGGCATGGGCGATGTACTCACTCTGGTTGAAACCGCCATGGAAAATGTCCAAATGGCGGATGCACTCAAAATGCAGGAGACCCTCACCAAGGGCCATTTCGATCTCAACGATTTCTTGGCACAGATGCGCCAAGTCAAAAAACTGGGCAGCGTTGGTGATCTGGTGGCCATGATCCCTGGCTTGAGTCAAGCGGTCAAAGGGCAAGATATGGGCGTGGTCGACCAACAACTGAAGCGGGTTGAGGCAATGATCCTCTCCATGACCATGGGGGAGCGGCGCAAACCAGAACTGCTCAATGCCTCGCGTAAAAAGCGCATTGCCCGCGGTTCAGGTACCAGTGTCCAGGATATTAACACGATGCTGAAACAGTTTGCTACCACCCGCGACATGATGAAGCGGTTTGGTAAATTGGGCCAATCAGGTCTTAAGGGATTGATGCGTGGTGGTTTGGGAGCGCTGGCTAAGCTGATGCCCAACGATTCCAGACATCCTTCGGGGCGTCGGTAACCACTTAACAGAGGTTGTTTGCGACGAGTATTCCATGATTCGCATTGGCATTAACGGTTTTGGCCGCATCGGGCGGACGCTGTTGCGGGCGCAGCGGTTGGATCCCGAGTTAGCAGATTGTCTGGTGGTAGCCGTCAACGACCCGGCACCGGCGGATGTGCTGATCCATCTGTTGCAATATGACTCAACCCACGGGGCCCTGAGTGGTCCGATCGCCCGTACCGATCATGGGTTTGAGTGGGATGGCCGTGAGGTGTTATTGACCTCTGCCTCGGCACCGGCAGACATTCCCTGGCGTACCATGGGGGTCGATTATGTGTTGGAGGTATCAGGCCGTTTTACCCATGAACAAGGGGCAATGGCCCATCTACACTCGAAGGGGGCACGACGGGTGATTATTGGTACCCCAGCCAGCTCAGGCACGGTAAAAACGGTCGTGATGGGTATTAACGAGTCCTGCTACCAGCCAAGCCAGGACCGGATCGTCTCCAACGCCTCTTGCACCACCAATTGTCTGGCACCGGTGGCGCAGGTATTGCTGCGTCAGTTTGGCGTTCGTCAGGGATTAATCACCACCATTCACTCTTACACCAACGATCAACGGTTGCTAGATGCCCCGCACCACGATTGGCGCCGCGCCCGTGCCGCTTCGCAATCGATCATTCCCACCAAAACGGGGGCAGCCCAAGCCATTGGTCTGGTGATTCCGGAGTTGCAAGGACGTTTGGATGGTATCTCCATGCGGGTGCCGATCCCCGATGTCTCCCTATTGGACGGGGTCTTTGAGGTGGAGCGTAGCACCGATGCCGTAGAGGTCAACCAGGCATTGCAGCTGGCCTGCAATCGTTATTTGGGCTACACCGAGGCGCCGCTGGTCTCGATCGATTTTGTTGGCAATAGCCATTCAGCCATCGTCGATGGCGGGGCAACGCGGGTGATCGGAACCACCGTTAAGGTATGTGCCTGGTACGACAACGAGTGGGGTTACGCCAATCGGCTATTCGATCTGGTCCGTTACATGGCTGCTCGTGAGCCCTTTTGACAAGGAGTGATCCCCGTTGTGACCATCGCCTCTGACGCACTCGCCATCAACACCGAGGAGATGAACCGGCTGATCGGTAAGGCGGTGTTGCCGCCCGAATATCAGCAATTGTGCCTGCCGGTGCAGCATCTGTCTGGTGTGTATCATGAGCTCGACAAGCTGCTCCATGAACTGGCACACCCCTGGATCAACTGGTCGATCACCTTGGAGGAGCTGCGCGGTTTTGTGTTGCGCTCCTGTGGTTATTACCTCAATCATGAACAGGGACCAGATTGTTGCGGCCTGTTTATGCGCTGCTTTTTTAATGCCGTTCGCTCGGTCGAAACGTCTGGATCCAGTGCCGATCCACTACGCCGTGCCGCTTTTGCCGGCGTGATCGACTATCTTGACAAGTTAATACGGAGCTTGTCAGACCAACAATTACCGCGTTATATAAACATATTGGATCGCATCCTGTGGCAATTGGCTGATCTAGATGACCGACTGCTGCTCTGTATGGCGCAGAGTGGCCATCGTTCCATCTCGGCGGTGGTATGGAAACTATTGCAACGCAGTCCAACCATCAATCAGGTAACGGTACGCACCTTGGTGGTGCGGCTGCTCAAGACGACCTATCGTTATTGGTTAGACCAGACCGATCCAGTCACCCTGCTAGCGGAGATACGCTCGATTGGTCATCGTTACATTCTCCACCAGCTCAGACGTTTGGTCGACTTGGAACGAGACGCTTTTCAAGCCATTACCTTACAGGGGGATGAAAACTCTGGGGTGGAGGTGCTGCAACAGTTGTTGACGATGCCCGACCATCTCACCCTGGTCAGTGGTTATCGCGACATCGCCAAATCACTGCAACAGGGACAGGATGACGTCCGTTGGTTGCGGTTGCTGTTTCACATTCTTGAAATCGATGGCTTGTTCCTGATTCACGAAGAGACCCTCAGAGATATCAACCGCGCTCTGATCCAGATGGTGCAGCAGTATCAAGGGCTGGATGAACTGCGGGAGTTGTTTTTGCGTACTTTCCGCTTGTTAAACGACAACGTCCGCAAGTACCCACGCACGGCGTTACAGTGTATCGAATTCCTTGGTTTGGAGGTATTTAGACGCAACGACGATCGGTTGGTGGAGGTATTTCTCGAATTAATCGTCCGCTTTGGCTTCCAGTATAGCACGGTCAAAGGGTTTGGCATGGACTGGAAGCCCATTGTCAACCCAGCCCATTTGGATAATATCCGCGTTTGGCTCAACCTGATTGTGCGCCATCCCCGTTGGTGCTCAACGTTATTATCGGCCCTGATTATCAACCTCAAACTGACCGGCACATGCATCCGTGATACCGATCTGTTCCAGAAGGAAATCACCCGCCTGTTAAACAGCGATATCCGGTTGGTGTTCAACTTGGTGCGGCAGTTTGCCCGTCTGTTACCGGTCTATTTTAATGACATTGGTGCCGAAGGGGAGTTACGGCTGGTGTCGACCGAACTGGACGACACCCTGGCACAACGACAGGATAAACTGATTCATTTTTTACGTAAGCAGTGTCATGTCGAGAGCAGCAACCTGATTGTTGATCTGGTGCGCAGCATTATCCTGTATTGGCACAGTGGCGATAGCACACCACTGCGACCTTATGTGCCCCAGCCCATTTTGGCGCAAATGACCCCGTCGGGGCCGTTGTTTGATGGGGTCCATGCGGTCATGGAGCGGCTGTTTGAACAACTGCCCTACGTCGAACATTTGCTAACGCTATCGATGGCCGAGATCACCGAGCGAGTCAATCATGTCGCAGTCGGCTCTGATAATGACCGACGCCGTGTCATTTTGCTCATTCAGATGTTTCATCTGCTTCAACGCAAGTACCATTTGGAACATCATGGGGTGGAACAGATGGTACAACGGCTCAATGTGGTTCAATTACCGTGTCAGGCGCGTTTATTAGCGCTGCTGGCTGGCGACGGCGATGAGGATGAAACGGCCAGCCTGGAGGTACTGCTGGAAGCGCTGGAATCGTTACAGCAGGTTATTTTGAGCAGCGATGTATTCCCCATCCACGAGGCCATTCACCATAAACGTCACATTGCGGTGGGGATCCCTTCGGTTTACGGTGCCTATCAAGAACAGAAATTCGATGCCTTGGCCCTGTCGTTTCGACTTGAAAATCTCGCTAACATTTACCTGGAGCGGTTGATCTACCGCATTCCAGAAGATTTTATCACCCGTGCCACCTGTTTCCGGGCCTTGAAATACTCCCGCTTGTTCTTGCGGGCCTTGGCACTGGATGGGATTAGCTCGCGTAAATTGCAAAATCATCTGATGACATTGCAGCAGTCGTTGGATTTGGCTCCTTTCTCGCCGTTTTCCTTTAAGCAATACCAGGATATTTTCCGGGGCTTTGCTGAGGCACTGCGCGATGTCGTCTACACCCACTACACCTGTTATCATCGTGATAATCTGGCACTGATTGTCCCGGCCATTCCGCGTGAACTGTTGTTGACCGGCTATGCACGACTCTATGGCCACGACATGAGTATTACCATCGAGCGCATTCAAGAGCAGTTTATGCGTGATCTGATTGCCCAATCCTTTGGCTTGCAATCGTTTGACCGCTTTATTAGCCGTATCCAGAGGACGCTGGAACGGCAACAGACCCGTCTCGATCCGCGTGGTCTTAATTTATTGATGACTTATGATCCGGCAAAGTTATTTTGTCCAATTCATCGACCGTCTATCTATACCAACAATCCAGTTCATTTAGGTAATAAAGGCTTCAACTTGGTGCAACTGGCTGCCCTGGGCAATCAAGTACCGGAGGGGGTTATTGTCACCACCGAGTTCTTCCGTTGTCGCCAGATTATTCGCCATTACCCACCCGCTTGGGAGGATTTTCTGGATCGTCTGCGGGCCCAAATTTACCTCATTGAACAGGGAACCACCACCCAGTTTGGCCTTCCTGATAATCCGCTCTTGTTATCGGTGCGCAGCGGGGCGCTCATCTCGATGCCAGGGATGATGCAAACTATCCTTAACGTCGGCATGAATGAGACCATCGTCACTGGCTTGGCACAACGGTCGGGTAATCCTTTCTTTGCCTGGGATAATTACCGCCGCTTCATTCAATCGTGGAGTATGTGCCACGATGTCAGTCGCACCATCTTTAGTGAATTGATGCGTGCTTTCAAGCGCCGCTGCGATGTGCATCGCAAACGGGAGTTTAGTGCCGAGCAGATGGCAGAACTGGCACGAGCCTACCGTCATACCGCCATGGCGCATGGGGTGCAGATTCCTGACGATCCCTGGGAGCAGCTCCTGATGGGCATTCATCTGGTGATCCATTCCTGGAACAGCGTCAAAGCGCGCGAATATCGACGCATCATGGAGGTAGCCAACGATTGGGGCACGGCGGTGGTCTTACAACGAATGGTATTTGGTAATTTAGGAGCGGAATCGGGAACGGGGGTCTTGTTCACCTCGCGCCTGCACCGTAAACGGGATCAGGTGTTGTTGTGGGGCGATTATACCCCAGGCAATCAGGGGGAGGACATCGTCGGTGGTCTGGTAGCGACGTTGCCCGTCTCGTGTCAACAGTGCTATGAAGATGGACGGGATCCGGCTACCAGTTTAGAACGTTGTTTTCCAGAGATTTACCAGGAACTGTTACACGTCGTACGCAAATTGATTGAGGAACAGCGTTGGAATCCGCAAGAGATCGAGTTTACGTTTGATGGCACCAGCAGAGAGAACCTTTCTTTATTGCAGACGCGAGACATGGTTTCGGTCACCGCCAAGCGCAATTGGCATCGGTTCGCCAATTTAGCCGATGAAGAGGGTCGGCGACTGGGCCGTGGTATCGGTGTGAGTGGCGGCGCACTGTGTGGTCGGGCGGTATTCACCATGGAGCAGATCACCAATTTGCGTCGGCTGCATCCTGATACGGCATTGATTTTGATCCGCTACGATACGGTACCCGATGACATCCGTGAGATTGCCGCCTGCGATGGGTTATTGACCGCACGCGGCGGCCATACTTCCCATGCGGCACTGGTGGCGGCGCAATTACAGAAATGTTGTGTAGTCGGGTGTGAAAACCTGATGGTACAGGAGCACCTAAGCTCCTGTACCATTGATACGGTCACCATTCATTGCGAAGATCTGATCAGTATCGATGGTCGTACCGGCTTGGTGTTACAGGGCTGGCACGCCACCGAGACGCTGGCCGTGGTGAGCCACGAGCAGCGCAGCGACGACGGCTTATCGTTTTACGACATGACCGGATCCAGGAGTGAGCAACACGATCCGGAGGAATGAGGAATGCGAGATTTGATGTGCTCGTAAGGGGCGATGGTGAGCAGGCGTTCATCAATCAGAGCGCGGCCAACCGTGAAATGATAGAGGGTCTGCCAACGTCCCTCATCCGGCAAGCCAATCCAGTTGTGGAACAGATCGTCGAAAAAGCAGCCAATACCGGTACCACGCACGCCCTCCATCTCAGCAACTAGGTATGACAGCTGCCCGAGCAGGCCCGCTTCCCAGTGCAAATGGCGGTACCGCCACGGCTGCGCTGTCAGGGCATCGTGGTCACAGTCGGCCAACATACCGAGGCTAAAAGCGCCGTCCGCAGCAATATCCTGCTGGCAAGAGATCTGCTGCGCAGCCTGCTGCACATCGCCGGTGGCGAGACCATAAAACGGCAGGTGATCGGGACAGCCGGGTGGTTTGTGCCAACTGAAACGCGGCGACAGGCTGTTTTGCAACGAGGTTAATGCCGCCGGATCACGCACCAGCAGGTAAAGACCGGGTGCTACATCGGTGACACGATGGAGCAACAATAACGGATGCACCAACGGTGACCAAGGCAACAGATCCCATGGCGGGGTGCTGCCGCTGGGCAAGGCATGCCCCAACATGCGCCACAGGGCCTGCGGCGCCAGCTCGGTCTGACCATCGTAGTGTTGGCCACTACGCCGTTGGCGGATAATATCGGCACCACGCGCAGCTGCCCTATACGCCCCCTCTCCCCTTGTGGGAGAGG
>JADGCM010000058.1 GCA_015228995.1 Magnetococcales bacterium | reverse complement strand
GTTGACACCAGAGTATGGCTTGCGTACCCTGGCCCTGTTTCGTTTCATCAACCCCGATGCCGAGATCCGTGCTGCCGGTGGTCGTGAGGCCAACTTGCGTTCACTGGAAGCCTTGGCGCTCTATCCGGCTAACTCACTGTTCAGTGAGGGGTATCTTAATACCCCTGGCCATGCTACCGATAAAACGGTGCAGATGATCCGCGATACTGGTTTTGAGTTAGAGCGGATTGAGAGTGACTAAATTGAAGGATGTCCCTTATGTTGGAAAATTGGCTCAGTCAGCAACCGGAGACGGTCACTTGGCTGTTGATTGGTTGCGGTGCTCTGCTGGCTTTGGTTGGCGTTTTCAAGATTATCGGTAATGGTATCTCGTTGCTTATCTGGGTCATGTTGGTGCTGGTGGGGCTTTCCGGTGTCCATTTGGGATTGAAACGGCAATCGTTGCCTTTGCCGCTGGATATGACCAAATTGGAGCAGATGTTTGAGCCAGGCAAGGCCTTGTCACGGGATGCCTTACGTGCCCTGTGCCGTCAGCTTACTGATGGTGGAGAAGAGGCCCCCAACAGCAGCCACAGCCGCCCCGCTTTATGAATACCACCATTGCGGCTAGGCTAGCCGCCATTCACGAACAGATCGCTCTTAGTTGTCAACGTTGTGGTCGTGATGTCGCCAGTGTGCAATTGCTGGCCGTCTCCAAAACGGTCGCGGCGGCGGCTGTGCAACAGGCCGCGGCGGCGGGGCAATGGCTGTTTGGTGAAAACCGCGTTCAGGAAGCGGCCATTAAGCAGTCACAGCTGGCGTCGTTGGCGCTGCCCCTAAAGTGGCACCTGATTGGGCCGTTACAACGCAACAAGGTCAAGCAGGCGATCACCTTATTCGATTTGATTCACAGTGTTGACTCGGTAGCATTGGCGCAGGAGATCGACCGACAGGCATCCTCACAACGGACAACGCCGATGCCGGTATTGGTGCAGGTGAATGTCGGTCGTGAGCCGCAGAAGCATGGTTTGATGCCGGAAGCAGTTGTTGCCGCCGTCACCGCCATGGCCGCGCTGCCTCATCTGGCCATTTGTGGCTTGATGGCGATCCCACCTTTCTGTGACGATCCCCAACAGGTGCGGCCTTGGCTGCGCCAATTGGCCCAGCTAGCAGACCAAATTGACCGCTTAAAATTAGCTAACGTCGCCATGCAGCAGCTCTCTATGGGCATGAGTCACGACTTTATGGTGGCCATTGAGGAAGGGGCGACCCTGATTCGCATCGGTACCGCTCTTTTTGGGCCGGAAGGGGTATAATATGTTGCAACGTTCTACCATCACTTTTATCGGTGGTGGCCAGATGGGGAGCGCCCTCATCCATGGCCTCATCCAAGCCGGTGTTTCATCGACCAATATTCGGGTCGCCGAGCCCGTCCACGATCAGCGGCGGGCGCTTATCGATCGTTATAAGGTCGCCGCCTTTCCAGACAACTGTGCTGCCGTGCCTGGTTCTGACTTGGTGATCCTCGCGGTGAAGCCAGCGCTGGTGGCGTCGGTGCTCAAAGAGATCGCCCCTTATTTAGCCAAAGAGACGGTGCTGATCTCCATTGCCGCTGGGGTGACTCTCTCCCGCTTGGTGGAACTGTCTCCCGTTGGTCAACCGGTGGTACGGGTGATGCCCAATACCCCCTCCTTGATTGGGGCGGGTATCTCAGCGTTGTGTCCCGTGGCTGGCATCAGCGCTGCCGCTTTGGCTCAGGCCAAAGCGGTGATGGCGGCTGTCGGTGAGGTGATCATTTTGCCCAACGAGGCAATGATGGATGGGGTCACGGCGTTGTCGGCTTCGGGGCCCGCTTATGTCTTTCTCATTGCGGAAGCGTTGTCGGATGGTGGCGTTGCTTGTGGGCTACCACGTGACTTAGCAGATCGACTCACTTTGCAAACACTGATCGGTTCGGCCAAATTGATTGTTGATAGTGGGCGCCATCCCGGTGAATTAAAAAATCAGGTCACCTCCCCGGCCGGTACCACCATAGCGGGGTTGATGCAGTTGGAACAAGCCGGTGTGCGTGGGGCGCTCATGGCGGCGGTGATGGCGGCCTGGAAACGGGCACGTGAGCTGCAATAGGAGAATTTTATGGGTATTATGCACTCCATTGGGACGTTGTTGGTCGGGGCCTTACAGCTCTACTCCTGGATCTTGATCATTCGGGTGTTGTTGTCATGGGTCAACCCTGACCCTCGTCATCCATTGGTGCAGCTATTGCTGCGCATGACCGAGCCGGTATTGCAGCCGTTACGGCGTTGGATTCCACCGTTGTCTGGTTTGGACTTGTCGCCACTGCTGGCTTTGTTTTTGTTGACCATTCTGCAGCGGGTGCTGGATGCGCTGTTTAGCAGCAGTCCAGGTCGGGCCCTCATGTTGTTTATCAATGAATTGAACACGTTGATCCATCTGCTCGGCACGCTTTATTTTATATTGTTGGCGGTCCGCAGCGGTATCAATATTTATTCGTGGTTCTATCTGCGCCGAAACCGTCCTTCTGGTATCGATTTAGCGCATCCGCTCGTCCGTTTTGTGCTCCACAGTACTAACCCAGTGTTGCATCCCATCCGTCGTTGGTTGCCGGTCAAAATAGCTGGCCTCGATCTGTCGCCGCTGGTTGCTGCTGCAGTGGTGCTGTTAGGATTGTTGCTGTTGCAAGAGCTATCGGCTCTGTTGGCAGCGGCCAGAATCGCGGTGTTTTTCTGACAGATGCCGCCTTGGTGCCATTGGCAAGGAGAGGCGTTGTTGTTGGCGATCCACGTTCAGCCGCGTGCGGCGCGGGCACAAATTGTCGGCCCTTACCGTGATCGGTTAAAAATTGCCCTGACGGCGCCACCGGTTGAAGGGGCCGCTAACCAGGCTCTGTGCCAACTATTGGCCAAGCATCTACGTGTGGCCAGTGGCCAGGTGCAGGTGGTTCAAGGGGCCCGTTCGAGGGATAAAACCGTGCGTATTAATCACCCATTGGCAGATAATGTAGCTGATTTTATTAATAAAATAAGCTAGGGAAGAGGGCTAACCATGATTCCAACACGTGGCCTGCATATTGACCAAGCGCCGCCGCTCCACATTCCGTTGCGCTTTTTTATGACAGCGCCCTTGTTCATGTTGTGGGCGGGGATCGTTTTGCTGGCTTGGCCGGGGGAGATATGGATAGCGCCGTTGACGCCACTCACAGTGGCGACCTTTCATCTGGTGGTACTGGGATGGATCACCATGACCATGTTTGGGGCCATGTATCAAATGATCCCCGTATTGGCAGGTCTGCCTATGCCTGGGTTGGTGTTGGCCCCGTGGGTACACGGGTCATTGGTGGTCGGTGTCGTCAGTCTGTTCGTGGCGATCGGTCTGGATGGCCATCGCTGGTTTCTGTTATTAGCGTCAGCCGGGTTGGGCTTGGCACTGGGCCTGTTTATACTGCAAACGGGTTACGCTTTGTGGCGTTCTCCCGTCCGTCATCCGACGATTGCTGCTAAGCGTATCGCTTTGGTGTCCTTGACGCTGACGTTGGTATTGGGAGGCCTGTTTTTAGGGGAGTACGCCCATGGCTTTTTTGCCATTGATCGGGCCACCTTGGTGGCGATTCACTTGGTCATAGCCCTATTCGGCTGGGTGGCCACCCTGATCTTAGGGGTATCGTTGCAGGTGTTGCCGATGTTTTACGTCATGCCAATTTACCCTGTTGCGGTAGCACAACGGCTACTGATAGGTTGGAGTGCTTCGCTGTTGCTGTTGCCATTGGCATTGTGGTGGCTGGGTCCAGAACAACCCATTTGGTTGTGGTTGGCAGCACTGCCTGGCGTTGTCGGTCTAACTCTTTACGGCCGAAGGTTGCGCATCGTATGGAGTCAACGTAAGCGCAAAATCAACGATCCCTCCCTCAAATTCTGGCGGGCAGGATTGCTTTATGCCGTTTTGGCGCTGTCGTTATTGGCCTGTTGGCCGCTACTACCGGATCATTTGATGAGCCGTTTTTTATTCGGTGTCTTGTTTACAATCGGTTTTGTTACGTCGATTATATTGGCCATGCTGTATAAAATTGTCCCATTTTTGGTCTGGTTCCATCGATTTAGCCGTTTGGTTGGCCTGGTCGACACCATACCCATGATGGATGATTTGGTGGCAGAACGTCTTGGCCATTGGCATTATTATTGGCACCAAGGTACGACAATCATATTAATATTAGCCGTGGTCACCACCCATCCCTTTGCCACTATCGCAGCAGGAGTCGGTTTAATCATAGACGCCTTGTTGTGGATCGGCATGGTCTACAGCGCCTTACGTTACCCCGTACCGGCAACATGACCATGGCGAGCTTTGTGCTGTTGGCTAATCTCC
The DNA here is from genome assembly GCA_015228995.1 of Magnetococcales bacterium. Taxonomy (GTDB): domain Bacteria; phylum Pseudomonadota; class Magnetococcia; order Magnetococcales; family JADGCH01; genus JADGCH01. Next base: position 5,511 of record JADGCM010000058.1, on the reverse strand, counting down.
TCGTGGCGGATCAGTAGGTCATGGTAGTGGCGAATCATCCGTACGTAGCGTACTGGCTCCAAGCCACGGGCTTGGCCACGTGGCAAGTCCTTGTAGTACTTCTCAACAGAGAGTAAAGGCAATACCGTTTTGAGTTCACGCCATAAATTAGGATTTTTCCCCTGCTTGAGTGCCAGCTCACGAGCGTCTTGAATATGGCCGGAACCGACATTATAAGCGGCCATGGCAATCCAGGTCCGATCCGGTTCATGAATCTCCTCTGGAAGCTGTCTTAAGATATCGGCCAAATAGCTGGAACCTCCCAGAACACTCTCCTCCGGGTCGAGGCGATTTTTAACACCAATATCATGAGCGGTCGGGTTGGTCAGCATCATCAAGCCGCGTACACCCGTGTTGCTGGTGGCATTGGGATCCCAGTGAGACTCCTGGTAAGACATGGCTGCCAGTAGTGTCCACGGTACTTGGTGACGTTTAGCAGCAGTTTGAAACAGGGTACGATAGAGTGGTAACCGCTCAACCATACGCCGAAAAAACAGCGTGTGGTCGACGTAATCAAAACGATCCATATCGATATGACCAAAATAAACCTCTTGCAAATCATCCAACACCCCATTGACTCGCTCCTGGTCAAACCAAGTTAACAATTCTTGTTGGAGCGCAAGAGATTGCTTGGGCATAATCCATGACAACGGCTGGGTAGCACCGATGGAAAAATGTACTGTCAACTCAGGCCAATAACGATGATAGAAGGCAACAATATTGGAATCAGCAATGGTGCATTCCAGTTCTCCTTGCCACACCTTTTCCAATAATTGTTCACTCGATAACTGATCATTACTGATCCAGGACAACTCTGGCACCAGCTGTTGTAATTGTTTGAGGCGCATTTCGTGTGGACTGTTACGCATCACCACCAAATTGGTCTGACTAAGCCGCAGCAAGTTACTCGGTTGTCGACCACCACGACGACACACAACCTGCTGATCAATATTTTGATAAACGGGACCATAAATAAACTCTTGTTCTAATTCACGGCGTTGTGTAATACCAACGGCACCAAGATCCCCTTCTCCACGGCGTAATCTATCAAGTAAATCTTGCTCCCCCCGTACCGGAACAATGCTCGGAGCAACATTGAGATAACGAGCAAAAGAGGCCACCATCTCCTGTTCAAAACCAGCAATGTGACTCAGGCCGGCAGGGTGTGAAATTGGGCTGCTACGGGTCAAAACGGTCAAATAACCACTGCTACGAATACGTTCTAATTCGGATGATTCCGTTTTGCTCTGACAAGAAGTAAGCAACAACAGCAACAGCAACAACACCATCATCGCAGCTGCTGAAGCTGGCCACCACCAGCGGTCTACAATACCGTCGGATAGTAATTTTCCCATGATCCCCCGTCTTTCTGCTGTAGAGAGCGTTCACAGGACAATGAGGCGGACTACCTCACTTCAATCGTAGCAATAAGGTCGTAGACAACTCTCTTGCTGTACCGAGAAAGGCAGCTAAGATAAAAATGGCCCCAACCATTTCTAGCCACTCTTCTCCAGAGCGCAGCAGATGGTGGACAACAGGCGTGGACAATCCATACGATGCGTATTGCTGTCGCATATCATCTACAAACCAATCCAGACCCTCAACATAATCCAAGGCAACCGCCATAACCAAGCAACTCAGACCGACGAACAGGTGCATACGCAACGTATGATTCGGCAAATTAAACCATAATATCAACAGTATCAGTCCCATAGTGACCAATAGAGGGAAGAATAAGATATGCCAGTAGTAACTCAAAAATTCCCGTACCACTGACACCAACATACCGTTGACGATTTGATGATCACGTACGGCGTCACCGATAAAACTGCCGAGTCGCTCGTGAATCTGGGCCATGTCATCGACCCAGTCATACAAGAAAAAAACCGCTATAATGCGCCAACACCCTATCTGCACACCCCTCATTCTGGGTAAAGAAACCACTTTATACTCCCCCTCTCCACCTGTGGGAGAGGGGGTCGGGGGGTGAGGGGGGGAAACGAGACCCAACGCCACCCACCAAGCAGCAACGCCACACAGTAGAAACAGGGCTGATGAAAACCAAGTGGGCAGATTGGCTTCTAAGGTGATGTCAAACAACTCAATAAGAGTGTCCGACGGTACCAAACCAACGAAATAGCCGGAAAAATAATTGACTTCGTGGATAATAAGAAAAACACAAGCTATCGAGAACAGCGTATAGACCCAACGCTCGACTGCAATCGTCACAACTGAGGACGGCATAATCGCATAATCCTTCCGTTGAGAACCAAGGGTAACCCCAAAACCCTATTTGCTATATCGTCATGATTCAACGTCAGTTGAACCAATTTCGTCGGTAGCTAAGCATATCCTCTGGTCTATAGGCCAATGGTATGTTAGCATACACCGATCTGCAACGCGGAAAGAAAATTCATGGGGGGATACCATCGTGCGACGTCAAGCCTCAACGACCATCATTTTTGTTACAGTGCTGCTTGATTTGCTTGGTTTCGGTATGGTGTTGCCGCTGTTACCACTGTATGCGGCCGACCCCCGATTTAATGCCTCGACACTCGAAATCGGTTGGTTGATGGCCATTTATTCGCTGATGCAGTTTCTGTTTACACCGCTTTGGGGGCGTCTCTCGGATCGTATTGGCCGCCGACCGGTATTGATTGTTGGTCTGTTCGGTTCTAGCCTTTCCTATCTCCTTTATGGCTTGGCTGGCTCTTTGACGACACTTTTTGTGGCTCGGGCGGCAGCTGGCATCATGGGGGCCAACATTGCTGCTGCCCAAGCGGCGATGGCCGATCTGACGCCACCCGAGCGACGCACCCAGGCTATGGGCATGATCGGAGTAGCCTTTAGCCTTGGTTTCGTGCTGGGGCCAGCCTTGGGAGGCATTTTGTCGCGTTATGGCATGGAGGTGGCCCCTTTGGTGGCGGCGGTGGTAACGGGGCTGAATGCCATCGCGGCAGTATTTTGGTTGGCAGAGACGCTGCACACGCCCTTGGTCGGTTCACTGCATCACCCGCTATCGTGGCGCCTGTGGTTACGGGTGCGCCGCATGCCAGCAGCTATGACCATCTGCATCCTGATGGGGCTATTTGTGACGCTGTTTGCCGGTTTTGAAATCTCATTACCGTTATGGGGAGCGGAGCATTTAGCTTGGTCCATGCCAACAGCGGGGTGGATGTTTGCCTATGTGGGTGTGGTGATGGTGGTCGCGCAGGGGGTGGTTGTCCGCCGCCTAGCCGCCGTGATCGGTGAGAAAAAGACGGCTATTAGCGGCATGGCCGCTACAGCAGCCGGGGTTCTGTTGCTGATGATGGTCAATCATCAATCGACATGGCTGCTGTTTGTCGCACTGGCCTTTGTCTCCGTGGGCGCCGGGTTGGTGCATCCCAGTCTGTCTAGTTTGGTCAGCCTCAACACTGAAGCCTATCGTCAGGGGGTAATGATGGGGTTGTTCCAGTCGCTCAGTGCACTGGGACGGGTGCTGGGCCCTATCATGGCCGGCGCTGCTTACGCGGTGTGGAATCAACTCATTTTTGTCGTCTTCGTCTTGGGCATTTCCGGGGTGGCTATTATCTTGTCTTCCCAGCAGCAGCGCATTCTGGATGCGCGTCAGAAGGGATCATCGCCGTAATTCGGTTCTAACCGCTGTCCTTCTTAGTCCATGAATCACGCAGCGCCACGGTGCGGTTAAAGACCAAGTGGTCGGGTGTCGAGTCGCGGCTATCAACGCAGAAGAAGCCGACCCGTTCAAATTGAAATCGTTGCTCGGGGGTGGCATCGACTAGGCTCGGCTCGACCCAGCAGTCGGACAACACCGAGAGCGAATCCGGATTGAGCAGCGCTAAAAAGGCATCGTCCCCGTCGGCGTCGGCGCCGGGTGTGGTTAAAAGCCGATCATAGAGTCGTATTTCAGCCGTGCGACCATATTGTGCCGATACCCAGTGAATGACCCCACGCACCTTACGGTCGGTCGGGTTGGTTCCCAAGGTCTTTGGATCATAAGTACAGCGTAGCTCGGTAATGGCGCCGCTGACGGGGTTGGTGACCGCCTCTTGACAGCGGATGATGTAAGAATTGCGCAGGCGTACCTCCCCGCCAAGGATCAGACGTTTGAAATCTTTGGCGGCTTGGGGGCGGAAATCATCCTGTTCGATCCAAATTTCGCTCGTCATCGGCAGCTGACGGCTTCCCATGGAGGGGTCTTGCGGATGACAGGGTGCTGTCAACCACTCTACCTGCTGGTTCGGCCAATTTTCGATTACTACCTTCAAAGGACGCAACACCGCCATCACCCGGGCGGCGCGGTGATCAAGATCATCGCGTATACAATGTTCCAGTAGACCCATTTCAACGTGGTTATCCGCTCTGGAGATGCCAATGTGGCGACAAAAACTGCGCAAGGCTTCCGGGGTGTAACCACGGCGTCGCAGACCGGCAATGGTGGGCATCCGTGGGTCATCCCAGCCGCTGACTCGTCCAGAGGCGACCAATAAATTCAAGCGTCGTTTACTGAGCACGGTATACTCAATGGATAACCGAGAAAATTCTGTCTGATGCGGGCGTGGGTTGCCGATACCGAGTTGATCTAAAATCCAGTCATAGAGCGGCCGATGATCCTCAAATTCCAACGTGCATAGTGAGTGGCTGACCCCTTCTATGGCATCTGCCAAACAGTGGGAAAAGTCATAAGTTGGGTAGATGCACCACGTATCGCCGGTCTGATGGTGGGTAGCGCGCCGAATACGGTATAAGATTGGGTCGCGCATATTAATGTTGCCAGCGGCCATGTCGATGCGAGCGCGCAATACCCGGCTACCATCGGCAAACTCGCCGGCACGCATGCGACGGAATAACTGCAAATTTTCGGTAATGTCTCGGTTGCGGTAAGGGCTCTCCTGCCCGGGTTCGGTCAGCGTCCCGCGGGTGGCGCGAATCTCTTCGTTGCTGAGATCACAGATGTAGGCCTTACCATTAAGGATCAGTTGTTCAGCATAGTCATAGATTTGAGGGAAATAACTTGACGTGAAGCGCGGCGGCTCGGACAGCGGTTGACCGAGCATCCAGCAGACGTCGCTTTCGATGGAGGCGACATATTCAGTTTCTTCTTTGAGGGGGTTGGTGTCATCAAACCGCAAGCGGCACAGGCCACCAAACTCCGCTGCCATACCGAAATTGAGATAAATTGATTTGGCATGGCCAATGTGGAGGTAGCCGTTGGGTTCCGGTGGGAAACGAGTCACCACCCCTCCTGTACCTAGGCGTCCGGCACGCAGGTCACTATCGATCAGCTGCTGGATGAAATGGGGCGGAATCGTTGCTGCTTCAGGAGTCATGATACACACTCTTTTCCAAGAACTAAGTGGGATGAAATAGGGCTTGACAGGCCGCAGAGACATTCTATACAATGCCAGCCGGTTGGCCGCCTTAGCTCAGTGGTAGAGCAGCTCACTCGTAATGAGCAGGTCTTCGGTT
>JADGCM010000057.1 GCA_015228995.1 Magnetococcales bacterium | reverse complement strand
ATGGCCAGGTTGACTCGGCGGTCGGTGTCCTGGAAACAGTGCTGGGAGAAACTCGGACCCAGGAAAGTGGTGGTGACGTTGACGTTGATTTGCTGGCGATGCAGGCTACGGCTTACCAACGTAATGGCCAGCACCATAAGGCCATTGATGTCTACGAAAAGATATTGCGCAAGCACCCCGAAAAAGGCACTTGGTGGATGGGTATGGCCATTTCGCTGGAGCAGGTTAAGGAGCTACATGCAGCCATCCAGGCCTATCAGTCGGCGCTGGAAAGCAATGTCTTGTCGGTAGAGCTGCGCCAATTCGTAGCCCAACGCATCCAATCTTTATCCAACTGACCCAACCAAAGGTACCCATGGGATGCAGCAGCAGTTACGACGCAATAAACTGCGGCTGGGTGATCTGCTGGTCGAAAATAAAATTATTACGGCGGAACAGCTGCAGTCGGCGTTGGTCCACCAAAAGGCGACCGGTGCCAAACTTGGCCAAGTACTGGTCACGCTCGGCTTAGTCACAGAGGAAAAGCTCCACAGTTTTCTGGCCCAACAGCGCCGCAAGGTGCGCATCGGCGATGCGCTGGTCAACGATGGGGTCATCACCGAGGAACAGCTACAGAAGGCGCTGGCCGAGCAAAAAAAAACGGGTAAGAAACTAGGCCAGACCTTAGCCTACCTGGGCATCATGCCCGAGCAGAAATTTCTCGAATTTCTATCGCAGCAGCTGGACGTGCCGTTCGTTGACCTCAAGCAGGTTAATTTATCCGCAGACGTATTCCAAAAAATTCCAGAGACGTTGGCCCGCCGTTTTCGAGCCGTGGCATTGGCCGAGGGGGCCGATGGCATCTTGGTTGGCATGGCGGATCCCACCGATATCTTCGTTTTTGATGAACTAACGCGCATCTTCAAACGGCCACCGCGGGTGGCGATGGTCAGCGAGTCTGACCTATTGCGGATCATGGATCGCATGTACCGCCGCACCGATGACATCCGCGAGCAGGCCAAGGTCTTGGGCGAAGAGCTGGGAGAAGGTTCTTTCAGCATTGACCAGATCGTCCAGAGCGAGATGGTGGTCGATGCCCCCGTGGTTAAAATTATGCAGTCGCTGTTCGAGGATGCCATTCAAATGGGGGCCTCGGACATCCACATCGAACCTGACGAAACCCTGCTGCGTATTCGTCAGCGTATTGACGGCATTTTGAACGAGCAGATCGTTAAGGAAAAGCAGATTGCCCCGGCCCTGGTTTCTAAAATTAAATTGATGGCTGGTTTGGAAATTGCCGAAAAGCGCTTACCACAAGATGGCCGTTTCAATATGAAAGTACGGGACCGCACCGTTGATGTGCGGGTCTCCACCCTGCCCACCCAATACGGTGAATCGGTGGTGATGCGACTGCTGGATCAGTCATCCGCCAACCTTGACTTGGACCGAGTGGGGATGGATGCTTACATCTTGAGGCGTTTTCGCTATTACATCGAACGCCCCCACGGTCTCATTTTAGTCACTGGGCCCACGGGTAGCGGCAAAACGACGACTTTATACGGCGCCCTCAATGCCCTTAATGTAGCGGAACGTAAAATTATCACCATTGAGGATCCGGTTGAATATCGCTTAAGTCGTATCAATCAGGTGCAGATTCATGCCAAGATCGGTTTGACCTTCGCCAGTGTGTTGCGTACCGTATTGCGCCAGGATCCAGACGTGGTGCTGGTGGGGGAGATGCGTGATCGCGAAACAGCTGAGATCGCTATCAAGGCGGCCATGACCGGGCATCTGGTGTTGTCCACCCTCCATACCAACGACGCGGTCAGTACCGCTATTCGCTTGGTCGATATGGGAGCCGAAAGTTTCTCAGTGGCCTCGGCACTGCGTTGCATTCTGGCCCAGAGGTTGATTCGTCGCATCTGTCGCGATTGTGCCCGACCCTATATCCCCGATGAGCATGAACAAATTCTCATCCAAGGGATCATGGGTCATGAGGTACCGGACACCAGCCAGATGTCACGCGGTGGCGGTTGCTCACAATGCAATCAATCGGGCTACCGTGGTCGTATTGCCGCCATCGAGATGTTAGAGGTAAAAGGTGAGCTGGCCAAGGCATTGAGTCGTGGCGATACCGGTGGTTTTATCGATGTCGCGCGCCAACAACGAGGCTACGTGCCATTACCTATGGCTGCGTTGCAGTTCGCCCTGCGCGGTCTGACGACGTTAGAAGAGGCGATGAAACTGACCACTGAACTCGACGATCCGGAAGAGGCGACTACCGCCAATAACCAAGAGAACGTCGCGGTAGCCACTAAAACCAAACCGCTCACCACATAGTAAGCGTAATAGGGTTAATAAGAGGGAGCGTATATGCGAGTACGGCAGATACAGGTTGTTGGTACAGCGGTACAGGTAGAGGAAATGGTCTCCCTCCAGGAGATTGACCCAGACCTGATTTGGCTGTTTGCCGACTATACCCTACTACGAGAGAGCCCTCTCGTGGCCATGTTGCAACAACTTTTCCCACAGGCTGGGTTGATTGGATGCAGCACGGCCGGAGAGATCACGACGCGGGGGGTCGTAGAGGGAAGCGCCGTTATAACGGCACTGGCCTTTGATCACGTGAAGCAGCGCCTTGCCGTGGCCTCTGTTGCTGATGCGGCAGCGTCGATGTCAGCTGGCATGGCGATTGGCCAACAATTAAAAGATCGTGAACTACGCGCCATCTGCCTTTTTGGGCCAGGAGTGGCCATCAACGGCTCAGCCATCATCGCCGGCCTAGTAGCGGAGGTAGGCCAGGCTATTCCGATTGCTGGTGGATTGGCTGGCGATGGGGGGCGGTTTGTGGAGACCTTGACCGTCACACCGAGTGGCGTGGATCCCCGAGCCGTGATCGCCGTTGGCCTGTATGGCGAGAGTTTGCGTTTTACTCAGGGCTCGTTTGGGGGATGGTTGCCGTTCGGTCCCATCCGTAAAGTAACCCACTGCCAAGGAAATATCATCTACTCCCTGGATGGAGAACCCGCCCTCGATATCTACCGCCGCTACCTTGGCGAGCATGCCAGTCAACTCCCAGCCACCGGATTGCTGTTTCCATTTGAGATGTTGGATGCCAACCATGACCAAGTTGGACTCATTCGGACCATCCTTGGGATTGATGAGGAGCACGGCAGCCTCATCATGGCGGGGGATATTGACCCTAACGGTTATTTGCGTCTCATGCACGCTAATCTCGAAACGTTGGTCGATGGAGCCGAAGAGGCCGCACGTCGTGTTTATACGAGTAACACTGTCGGCAACCTTGTTGACAAGCCCGGCTTGGCCATTTTGGTCAGCTGTGTCGGACGCAAACTGGTGATGGGAGACCAAATCGATGAGGAGATCGAATCGGTGCTTGATGTGTTGCCCACCAACACAATCGTAACCGGATTTTACTCTTATGGGGAGATAGCCCCGTTTGGTACGTTGCAGCAGTGTAAACTGCACAACCAGACGATGACAATCCTTCTTATTCAAGAGGAATAATCAACGTGCATCGGTTGTTGCAACGACAAATCAAACGTCTGTTTGACCAAGTAGAGCCAGAGCAGCTGATTGAGTTGTTGGGACGGCTGCATGCCCTGGTATCGCAACATACCCAGGATCCCCAGTTGCTCGCCATTACTGCCGCACTGCCCAAGTTTTTACAACGGGTTAGCAGTACTTATGAGACCCATGAACGCGAGGAGGAGCTGCATACGCGCAGCCTGCAACTCAGTTCAGAAGAGTTGCACAGCGCTAACTTGCGCTTGCAACGTGATGCAGCGGTCAAGGGCGAAGTGATTGCCACCCTGCGCCAAACGGCCAACGAGTTGCTGCGAGCCAGCGGACGAGCCCAGTTGGCGGAAGAGGAAGATAATCTGGCCGACGTTGCCGCTTTGATGAGCCGATTGGTGCATGAACACGATGTCATCCATCAGAAACTCCAAGCCGCCTCAACCAACTTAAAGTTGCAGCAGTTTGCCCTTGATCAGCACGCTATTGTCAATATTACGGATGTGCAAGGCCGTATTATCTACGCCAATCAGAACTTTTGTCGTATTAGCCAATACAGCGAGGAAGAGCTGCTCGGTAAGGATAACCGCATCATCAATTCTGGTCTACACGAGCCAGCCTTCTTCCGCGATATGTGGCAAACCATTGCCAAGGGCCAGGTATGGCATGGTGAAATTCGCAATCGAGCCAAAGATGGCAGTTTCTATTGGGTGGCCGCCACCATTGTCCCCTTCCCTGATACGCACGGCAAGCCGTTCCAGTATGTAGCCATTCGCACCGACATCACCCGTCAAAAAGAGATGGAAGAGACGCTGCGGCAGACGCTCGTGCTTGCTGAATCGGCCAATCGAGCCAAAAGTGACTTCTTGGCCAATATGAGCCATGAGATTCGGACGCCGATGAATGCCATCATCGGTATGAGCTGCTTGGCACTCAACCGGGCCGAGGATCCCAGACAAAAAGAATACCTGAACAAGATCCACCAAGCAGCGCAGTCGCTACTGCGCATTATCAACGACATTCTCGATTTTTCCAAGATTGAAGCTGGTAAACTTGAGCTAGAAGAGGTTGAGTTCGATCTGGATGAGTTGTTCCAAAATCTTGCCAGCATGGTCTCGCTACAGGCGCACGAGAAGGGGCTAGAGCTGATTTTTTCTTTACCACCCGAGCTGCCGCAAAGATGGCGAGGGGATTCGTTGCGCCTTAATCAAGTACTACTAAATTTGTCTGGCAATGCCATTAAGTTTACCAACGCCGGTGAGGTGGTCGTAGCGGTTGCACACGGCGGAGAGGCGAACAATAGCCAGCAGCGGCTGATCTTTACTGTCACCGATTCGGGAGTCGGTATGAGCCAGCAACAGCTTGATCGTCTGTTTCGCCCTTTCACTCAAGCCGATTCGACCACCACAAGACGTTTTGGCGGCACCGGCCTGGGGCTGGCCATTAGCCGTCAGTTAGTCACGCTAATGGGAGGGGAGATGGCGGTCGAGAGTCACCCGGGCCGCGGTAGTGTCTTTCGCTTCTCGGTCGCCCTCACTGCTGTTGAACAAACATCAATGCACGTTGTCTGTCCAACTGAACCCAATTTAGCACGTATTCTGGTGGTAACCAACAGCGATACCCATGGTTATGTGCTCAGCCGTTTGCTACAATCGTTCCGATTCGATTGGGATTGCGTCTCCTCTCTGGATGGGGCGATTGATCGCCTAAGAGAGCCTGACCCGCGTGGTTGGCGAGCCTGTATTTGGGATACCACTTTGTCTGCTACCGACATGGTATCAGGGGTCACCCGGTTACAGCAAGCGTATAGCACGGGAACCTTGCCTATATTGCTGCTCCATAATCACCAACAGCGTCACCCTTTTCACGCAATGACCGCTTCAATGAGTGGAGTGGAACTGTTACAAAAACCGGTTACCGCCTCCGGATTATGTGATCGTCTCATGAACCTATGGGGGTATCCCTCGGCTCTGACAGTAAGACGCGGCCCGGATAATTTAGCAGCAACGCCGGATCAGTTGGGTTTTGACTTAGCGGGCTGTCGGGTTTTGTTGGTCGAAGACAACGCCGTCAATCGCCAAGTCGCTACCGAGTTTTTAGAGATGGTCGGTGTCGTGGTCGTGACAGCCAACAACGGTTTGGAAGCGATTGAGCGGGCTCGCCAAGGGCCGTTTGGTGCCATTTTGATGGATGTACAGATGCCCGAAATGGATGGTCTGATGGCCACCCGTCGGCTGCGCTCTGAATTAAAATTGACAACACCTATTATCGCCCTCACCGCCAACGCCATGTCTGGCGATCGAGAAAAATGCCTAGCCGTTGGTATGAACGACCATGTCGCTAAACCGATTGACCCGCAAGATCTCTATCGGGTATTAGGCCGATGGGCAGGCAGGCTAACCGAACCTGAAAAGAGCCATGCACAAGTTGATCAATGTCTTCAATCGTCCCTCCTTTCCCAGTGGCCTTTGCCGCAACAATTGCCTGGCATCAATCTGGAACTGGGATTAAACCGGTTCATGGGAGACAAGGCACTCTATCGCCGTGTCCTAGCCAATTTCTGGCGCGACCAGTCTGGCACGGCCGAGCAATTACAGCGCTTGCTCTCTCAAGGGGAGATCGTCCCTGCTCAGCGCTTGGTACATACTCTCAAAGGGTTGGCTGGCACATTAGGTGCCCTCTCTTTGGAACAAGCTGCGCGAAGCTTGGAGGAGGAACTGCAACAGCAGGGCCGCCCAATAGCAGCAACGGTGTTGCAACGCCTCACCGATGAGCTGACGCCCCTGTTGGACGCTCTGGCAAAATATTTTGCTGCCGATGAAACAGCAGACCTCTCCCCGGTTGCCTTGGCGCAGCAGCCCAATTGGCCGCAGCTGTCTGAGCTTTTGGAACGCCTTGATCCAATCCTACAAGCCCGCCAAGCACGACAGAGCCGTGAACTGCTGGAAGAGTTGGAACAGCTGCTACTACCGCCCACATTACTGGAGGTTGGCAATCGCCTGATGAACCAAATCCGCCGTTACCGTTTCAAAGAGGCGCAACAGAGTTTGCAAGAGATGTTACACCAATTAGCCACCCAAATAGGGAAACGCACATGACAGGGGAACCACAACCAAAGGTATTCGTGGTCGATGACACCGAGACTAACATCGATGTACTGCTGGCCACTCTAGGGGAACAGTATGATGTTAGCGTCGCCATGGATGGCGAGAGTGCCTTGGAAGACATCGCTGCTATTCGTCCGGATATCATCCTATTGGATGTCATGATGCCTGGCATCGATGGTTACGAGGTGTGCCGACAGCTTAAAAAAGAGCCTGCCACGCGCGATATCCCCATCATCTTCGTAACGGCTCGCCAAGACACAGAGGATGAGACGTTGGGTTTTCGGCTGGGAGCAGTTGACTACATTGGTAAGCCGTTTAGCCCTCCTGTCGTTCAGGCACGGGTACGGACCCACTTGCAATTGTTGCATGCCCGGCAACAGCTGGCGCAGCAGAATGAAATCCTAGAACAGCGCGTCTTAGAACGTACCGAACAAGTGCGCCAGAAAAATGAGGAGCTGGCAAGCACACGCTTAGAAATCATCCGTCGGTTGGGACGAGCAGCCGAGTACAAAGACAATGAAACCGGGTTGCATGTTATCCGCATGAGCCACTATGCGCGTATTCTAGCGATCCGTTCTGGTTGGTCGTCGGAACAGGCGGAAACGTTGCTGCAAGCGGCACCGATGCACGATATCGGCAAAATTGGCATTCCGGATCGTATTCTATTAAAACCGGGTAAATTGGACGAGGATGAGTGGCGTATCATGCGACAACATCCGGGTATCGGTGCCGGTATCATTGGGCGGCACAGTTCTGCCCTGTTAGAGATGGCACGTGTGGTCGCCCTGTCCCACCACGAAAAATGGGACGGCTCGGGCTATCCGCGCGGTCTAAAAGCCGAGGCTATTCCTCTAGGGGCACGCATTGTTGCCGTCGCCGATGTCTTCGATGCCCTCACAACAGAGCGTCCTTATAAGCAGGCTTGGTCTGTCGAGCAAGCATTGGCCATGTTACACAAAGAGGCGGGGCACCATTTTGACCCACAACTGGTGCCCCTGTTTGCCGCCAATATGGACGAGGTATTGGCGGTGCGACGTAAATGGCAGGAGGGTTCTGAGCAGAGCGAATCTCTAGCCGATATCGTGCGTTGATAGTCGGTGTGAGAGGTATTGCAGGTGAACCTGACAGTCAAAATAGCCCTTGCTGTGCTGGTGGCCGTTCTTTTATACGCGGTTGTCGGTGCCTGGGTCCATTTTAAGGTTTTGATGCCGAATTTTATTGCTATTGAACAAGATACCGCTAGGCGTGATGTGCGTCGTGTGGTCGAGTCGTTCAAGCGTGAGTTGCGGCAACAGGAACCGACAACACTCGACTGGGCTCACTGGGACCCGATGTATACCTTTGTTGCCGGTCAGAACGACACCTTTTTGGCGGAAAATCTCAACGTCAACACGTTTCAAGCCACCCACCTTGATGCCATCCAGATCTACGACAAAAACCAGCGCTTGATTTGGGGCAAACTCTTGAATCGTGACACAACGACGTTGACCGATTGGAGTATCTTTCCGGATGGTGCGCTCCCTCCTCCGTTTCATCATGCCCACTCTGAAAACCTCGTTGCTGGGATCATACTGGATCCCATTGGCCCGCTGTTCGTCTCCTCCGCTCCCATCATACGCACGGACAAAAGTGGTCCCGCCAACGGTACGCTGGTTATGGTCAGACGCATTGATCGCGATATGATTGAGAGTTTAAATAAACAGACGGAGGTGCAATTCGACATCCTTTTACCGGCACCACACGGCGATGAGGCACAGTTTCAAGCTGGTTTGGAGCGGCTGCGTCAGCGATCGGTCGTCCTAGATGTCATTACAGACGATACCATTCACGGCTATGCCCAGTTACTTGACCTATTTGACCAAACCTCTGTCGTATTCCGCACGACAACAACGCGCCAAATCAGCCAACAGGGAGTACGGACCATCGAAACAAGCGCTACCTTACTGGTAGCGGCGAGCATTGCGGCACTTCTTATCTTGGTGATTGTCGTACAAAGAGCGGTGATTCTGCCACTCAAACGGTTAACCGATCACGTCGGTCGACTCGTGGATCATATCGACCCTGACAGCCTTGCCACCAGTATCGATGCCCAGCGTCGTGATGAAATTGGCCTATTGGCACGCCAGTTTGCCGATACGGTTGGCCAGCTAGCACTGTCACGCCAACAACTGGAACAGGCACGCGATGATGCCCTGAATGCTTCAAGGGCCAAAAGCGACTTTTTGGCCAATATGAGCCATGAGATTCGCACGCCGATGAACGCCATCCTTGGCTTGTCCCATTTGGTACTCAAAACGGAATTGACGCAACGACAACGGGATCACATCGATAAAATCCAAGGCTCTGGTCAACATCTACTGGGTATTATCAACGACATTCTCGATTTCTCGAAAATTGAAGCGGGCCAATTGGCAGTCGAGACCACTGAATTTACGCTCTCGCAAGTGTTGGATACGGTGGCCAACTTGTTGATCACTAAGAGCAGTGCCAAGGGGATCACGCTCATATTTGACGTTGACCCGAATGTTCCCAATCACCTCATCGGCGACCCTTTACGTCTGAAACAAATTCTTATCAACTATCTCAACAATGCGATCAAATTTACTGAACAAGGGGAGATTCAGCTGCGGGTACAGGTAAAAGGGGGAAACGAACAGCAGATCGTGCTCTATTTTGCTGTGACGGATACCGGCATTGGCCTCACTGAGGAGCAAATTGAGCGACTCTTCCAAAGCTTTTCACAAGCGGATACATCAACAACACGCAGATTTGGTGGTACCGGCCTGGGATTGGCCATTTCAAAGAGATTGGCCGAATTAATGGGGGGAGGCGTAGGGGTAGACAGTCGTTACGGGGTAGGTTCCACCTTCTGGTTTACAGCGTGTCTCCGTCGACACCGGCTAGAACCATCGACTGAGCCAACAGAGAGGGAATGGCGTGGCCGCCGTATCGTTGTAGTCGAAGATTTTTCTGAAAAAGACCCACTGCCAATGGCGACGGATAAGCCTGGCACAGCAACCGGGGAATGGTTGTCTCTACAAGGGATCCGTGCAACTACTCCATAACAGCAGGTAACCACACCACCATCACACAGCGCACGCCGCATTACGGATAACATCTGGTAGGAATGGGATCTGATTCAGTTTCCCAATTCTGTCCTTCAGAAATTCCCAGAATGAGATGCCGTGCTTTCTGCAAGTTTTCCTCAAACTTGCGAAAGTATCCCTACATCGTCGTCCATCTTCACTTCGTGTGCCACCGCTAATCTTCCTCTTCTGGACATACTCCCGAATATCTGACTCACTCAAGTTGTTGTGAAGAGGAAGCCAAGGCTTATCCAGTACACGCAACAGCT
>JADGCM010000056.1 GCA_015228995.1 Magnetococcales bacterium | reverse complement strand
CTGAAGGCAAAAGAGACACGACTTGATCCTCAATTGCGCTATCAAGCAAAGTGGCAGATTGTTCGCCGTTTATACAAGAAGGGTCATGATAGGGAATACATCGAAAAACTGATGCACTTTGTTGATTGGGTATTGCACCTGCCAAATGACTTTCATAAGCAATTTCTGGATGAGCTAACCGACTTCGAAGAGGAGATGAAAATGCCTTATATGACGAGTTATGAGCGGATTGGAATGGAAAGAGGAATGGAAAAAGGAATGGAAAAAGGAATGGAAAAAGGAATGGAAAAAGGAATGGAAAAAGGAATGGAAAAAGGTCAGCAGAGAGTATTGTTAAATCAACTACAATACCGTTTTGGTCAAATACCTGAATGGGTCAATAATAAGCTCAGTGGTGCGGATATTGACGCTATTGACGATTGGAGCAAACGGATATTTAATGCCACTTCAATCGAGGAAGTATTTACGCCAGAACGAGTAAAATAAGATAATCCATACTGAACGTTCCAGTTTTGATGGATAATGCTGACCATGTCGACATCCAAGGAACTTGATGAATTACGCAGGCTCATCAAGCATCACGACCACCTCTATCATGTCCTGGATGCTCCAGAGATTGATGATGCCAGCTACGACGCCCTGGTGCGGCGGTTGCGTCAATTGGAAGCCTATTGTGCGGATGAAACGCCGGTTGATTCACCAACACAGCGGGTATCTGGCACGGCGCGGCACGACTTTGTTAAAATCACCCATCGGACCCCGATGTTATCCCTTGATAATGGTTTTGAGGTTGCCGATATCGAGTCGTTCGATCAGCGGTTGCGCGAGGCGTTGGCGCTGTCCTCATCGGATCCCCTAATTTCTTACAGTGCCGAACCAAAAATGGATGGCTTAGCGATTAGTCTGCTTTATCAGGAGGGACGCTTGGTACGGGCGGCGACGCGTGGTGATGGCGCCGTTGGTGAGGATGTCACCGCGCAGGTACGCACTATTGCTGGCTTGCCTGGCCGGTTAAGGGGCGACAGCTACCCCAATGAGATCGATATCCGTGCCGAAATTTATATGACTCGACAGGGGTTGCTTGAGCTCAATCAGCAAATGCAGCAGCAGGGCAAGCGCTTGTTTGCCAATCCACGCAATGCGGCAGCCGGTAGTATCCGCCAGCTTGATCCGCAGGTTACGGCCAGTCGCCCTTTGGCGTTGGTTTGTCATGGGGTTGCCTACCCTCAAGGGACGCAAGCGGCGGCTGTGTGCCACAGTGACTGGCTCAATTGGCTGGCGGAGTGGGGCCTGCCTTTGTCGTCAGAACGGCAGCTGGTGCGGGGGGCGGCAGGCTGTTTGGCCTATTACCAGCAGCTGCTCGATAAGCGTGCTGGTTTGCCCTACGAGATAGACGGAGTGGTCTACAAGGTGGATCGCATCCAGGATCAGCAGCGGCTCGGTTTTTCGTCACGTGCCCCACGTTGGGCGGTGGCGCATAAATTCCCAGCCATCGAGGTGGTGACCGAGGTCGAGGCCATTGATATTCAGGTTGGGCGGACCGGAGCTCTGACCCCAGTAGCCAGATTGATCCCGGTGGCGGTGGCAGGGGTGGTGGTGCGCAACGTCACGCTACACAATTTTCAGGAGTTACAGCGCAAGGATATCCGTCCCGGTGATGATGTCGTTGTGCGTCGTGCCGGCGATGTTATTCCCGAGATTGTGCGGCTGGCCGCACCAGCTGAGCCGAGGCAGTTGCTGTTGACCTTGCCTAGTCATTGTCCGGTATGCGGGGCCCAGGTCATCCAACTAGAGGGCGAGGCGGCGGCCCGTTGTGCTGGGGGGCTGGTCTGCCCGGCGCAACGACGCGAAACGTTGCAACATTTTGCCAGTCGCGAGGCGATGAACATCGATGGCCTCGGCGAAAAGCTGATCGATCAACTGTTGCAGGCTGAATTGGTGCGGGATGTGGCCGATTTGTATCGGCTGGAGCGGGCGGCGTTGTTGCGGTTGGAGCGGATGGGAGAAAAATCAGCTGATAACCTGCTTCAGGCCATCGAACGCAGTAAATCGGTGGCGTTAGACCGATTTTTATACGCCTTGGCTATTCGTGAAGTCGGGGTGGCCACAGCGCGGCAATTGGCTCGCCATTTTGTGGCTTTAGAGCCGATTATGAATGCATCGATTGCCGAATTAAGGGTTATTCCAGATATTGGGCCGGTAGTAGCAGCTCGGATTGACGCTTTCTTTCGCGAGGCGCATAATCGCGCTATGATCGGGCGGTTGTTGGATGCTGGAGTCTCTTGTTATTGGCAGCAGCAACCTGTCACACACCAGCAGCGATCGCAGGAGGGATTAGCGGGTAAAACGGTGGTATTGACCGGCACCTTGGTTTCGATGACGCGTCAGGAGGCTCGGGCGCAACTGGAATTATTGGGGGCGAAAGTAACGACCTCGGTGTCGCGTACTACCGCCATGGTGGTTGCTGGCAGCGATCCTGGCAGTAAATACGCCCAGGCGCAGGCACTCGGTATCCCTATTGTTGACGAACCGGCTCTGTTACAACTTCTGGGCGGGGAGAAAATATGATGACGACTTGGCCATCTCGGGCATGGCAGTGGTTGAATAATGCTGTCTGGCGGCTTACTCATGGTCCCGATCCGGTTATTGTCTTCCCTGCTGGGCAAGAGTCGCCACGTGTCTGTTTGTCGACGACGCTGGGGGATATTCATTTGGAGTTGAATGGGGCTCAGGCCCCGATCACGGTGACCAATTTTCTGGCTTATGTTGACGCTGGTTTTTATGACGGCACCCTGTTCCATCGCGTCATCCCTGGTTTTATGATCCAGGGGGGAGGCCTAACCAGTGAATTGCGTAAAAAAGGGCCGTTGCGGCCTGCCATTCGTAATGAAGCCAATAATGGTCTGCGCAATATGCGTGGTACTATTGCCATGGCTCGAACCAATCGGGTCCATAGTGCGCAGGCACAATTCTTTATCAATCTACTGGGTAATTCGTCTTTAGACCATAAGCCCAACGATTTTGGCTATGCCGTGTTTGGTCAAGTCATTGGTGATGGCATGAAAGTGGTAGACCAGATCGCCAAGGTTGCCACCGGCAGCCAAGGGATTTATGAGAATATTCCACGACAGCCGGTGGTGATTCAATCGGCCAAACGGTTGTAATAAAGGAGAAAACAGTGGCGCTAACCAGTCAAGGCGAACAAGCCAATTTCATGGACGACATTGATCGGCGGACCAATCTTGCTTTTAGCAATGAGATGGAGATGCTGACTTTTTTTCTCACAGATGGTCAACTTTATGGTTTGAATGTCTTCAAAATCATCGAAATTCTTGAGTGTCCCAAGACTGTCACTCGAATGCCTCACGCCCATGCAGCGGTGGTTGGGGCCATCGATTTTCGCGGCCATGCCGTGCCACTGATCGATCTATCGTATGCCCTTGGTATGGAAGCTACTGACCGGTCTGTGGGGGTTAGTTACGTGCTGATCTGCGAGTACAGCACCACCACCCAAGGGTTGCTGATCAGTCGCCCCAACATGTTGATTCATAAAAGTTGGGATGATGTCAATCGCCCAGAGGGAAGCCTCTACGATACCACTTATCTAACGGCCATCACCTATCACGACGATCAACCGGTGCAGATTCTTGATGTCGAAAAAATACTTAGTGAAATCATAGGTATCGACGATACCGTGGCCACTGACTTGGTCGAAAAGGGGCAGCATCTGGTGATGAAAGAGCACCACATATTGGCTGTCGATGATTCCAAGGCGGCCCGTTCAATGATCCATTCGGCGTTAGAGCAGCTGGGTATCCAGCACACTTTGTTCGATAATGCCGCGTCGGCGTTGGAGGCCTTGGAGGCATCGGTGGCCGATGGGCAAACCTGTCCTTATACGATCGTTTTCTCTGACATTGAGATGCCGATCATGGATGGTTTTACCTTCACCCGTAAGGTAAAGGCCAATCCGAAGTTGGCCGGTATCTACTTGGCCCTGCATAGCTCTTTGAGTAATAAATCCAATGAGCATAAGGCCAAGCAGATGGGTGCGGATGGCTTTATTCCGAAATTTCAGCCCAACCTGATTGTCGGTACTATTTTGGAACAGTTGGAGAAAGCGGCCGGCCATTGAGCCACGATTGGTTACAGCAGCTCGTCCATCGGTTACACCGGCTGCTGCCGGGACAAGCACCGATACGCGACTTTGTCCATCACAACACCCTGCATGGCCTGCAGCACCTGCCTTTCGCCGAAGCCCTGGCCACGTCCAGGCGGATCAACGGTATTTACGGTTATTTGCCGCTGGAGCGGTTTCATCAGTTTTATCGTCAGGGGCGGGTGAGCCGTACCGATCTTGAGCGGGAAGTGCGTGAGGAGATGGGCCTAGCAGCGGATGACGATTGGCGGCTGCGCTTCTATTGTACCGCTCTGTTGCATGATTTGCGTCCCATTGGTATTGACCAGCTGCGTTGGCGCTTGGACGAAGAGATGAAGGCTGCCGATGCCGATTTGTGGCAAGCCTGTTTAGAATTATTGCAATTACAACAAGTAGCGCTTGATCCAGAACCAGAGACCTTGTGGCAGCCATCCAGGTTACCAGCGCCGCCACCCGAGCAAGTCGAGCCGTTGTTATCGCAGTTGTTCGCTGGTGTGGGAGTGGATATGACCTTTCGGGGGCTACTGCTCGCCTTAACGGGTCAGGATATCCTCAATGAGATCCGCCCCTTGTTGCTGCGGCACTTGTCGGCTTGGATTGATCAGGGTGCCGCTGCTTGGCCCTATCCACAACGTCAAGTCGGTCTATGGTCTGCCTCGCGGCAGCTGCTGTTGCGTGACATTGGCTTGGATTGGGAGGAGCTGCCCAACGGTTACCAAGAGATTGCTGCCTGTCCGGATGACAGCGCGGTGGCGGTTGAACAGTTACTACGTCGTAGCGGCATCGCCGAAAAAAATTGGGCCGGCTACTTGGAGCGGTTGGCGTTAGAGTTACCAGGTTGGTCGGGTATGGTGTTATGGCGTCATCTCCACCCCGGTTATCAAGAGCTATCGCCGCAACAGGTCGATATGGTCGATTATTTGGCATTGCGGCTGTTGTTGGAACGGTTATATGCCGCTCGACTCTGTCAACGTCTGTGGCAGTTGGAACCACGCATCGATCTGCTGCGCTGGTACTGCCGCAGCCACCAAGCTGAATTCTGGCTGCGTTGGTTACTATTCAACCAGTCACTTCCGGAACATTTGGCCCATCTGGCCCAGCAGTTGTTGCAGCGAGCAGAGGCAGGGGCGGTTGACGATAGCCAGTGGCAGCGGTTGGCCGAGCAGGTTGCGGCTTGGCCTCAGGAGCAAAGTCGGTTTGGCGTGGGACGGTCCGCTTGGCCGTTATTCCAACTGGCGCGCCACCTCAACCTAAATGGAGTGCAACTGCGGCAGATGGGACGCGCCGCAGTCGATGAGATGCTGGCTTGTCTCAATCAACTCGATGATGAGCGTCGGGGCTGGATTTGGTTACAGGCTTACGAGCGCCATTACCGCGATCAAGTTTTTAATGCCTTGGCGCAAAATCGGCTCCGTTCGCCGCCACCGCCACCGATTGCGCAACTGCTCTTTTGTATGGACGAACGTGAGGAGGCGATTCGGCGCCATTTGGAGGAACATAATCCAGCCATTGAGACCTTGGGGGCGGCGGGATTTTTTGGGGTGCCGATCAACTGGCGTGGTCTGGATGATCAGCGGCTGACAGCCCTTTGTCCGGTGGTGGTGACACCAGCCCATGAGGTCAACGAGACGCCCCAACCCGGATTTGAACAGCGTTATCAGCAACACCAGCAGCGTCGTGCACATTGGATTTCGGCTCGGCGCTGGTTTAACTATGGTAGCCGTTATGGTCTGCTGCAGCCACTGCTGGTGACGATGTTGGCGGCTCCGATGGCGTTGTTATTGCTAGCGGCCAAGTTATGGGCCCCCTTGGCCGTCGGTCAGCGGCTGTCGCGTTGGCAGCGCCGTTACCAGTTAGACGTCCCCAGTCGCATCGTTTACACGGCTCCGGATGAGGCAGCGCCAGCAACAGCCGAGCAACCACGGCTGGGCTTTACCGATCGTGAGCAGGCAGATCGGGTGGAGGGACTGCTGCGTACCATTGGGCTTACCCGGGCCATGGCGCCATTGGTGGTGATCGTCGGTCATGGTTCGAGCAGCCAAAATAATCCCCACCGTTCGGCTTACGACTGTGGCGCTTGTAGCGGTCGGCATGGGGGTCCCAATGCCCGTCTCTTGGCTGCTATGGCCAATCGTCCCCAAGTGCGAGCCTTGTTAAGTCAACGCGGCATCACCATTCCTGATACGACTTGGTTCTGTGGCGCTGAGCACGATACTGGTAGCGAGTCGATCGATTGGTTTGACCTGGATCAGTTGCCGCCACCCTGGCAGCAACCGCTGGCCCAATTACGGCAGGATTTGGCTGTGGCCTGTGCCTTGTCGGCCCATGAACGCTCTCGAAGGCTAGCCTCAGCGCCGCGTCGTGCCTCTCCGGAGGTGGCTAAACGCCATGTAGCGGCGCGGGCCTGGGATTTCAGTCAGCCGCGCCCGGAGCTGGGTCATGTCACCAACGCGGTGGCTTTGATTGGACGGCGGGCCTTGGCGCGCGGTATCTTTTTTGATCGACGGATGTTCTTAATCTCTTACGATCCGCAACAAGACGAAGAGGGAAGCATCGTTGAAGCGATTCTGCTCGCAGCTGGGCCGGTGGGAGCGGGTATTAACCTAGAGTATTATTTTTCTACCGTTAACAACGACCGTTACGGCTGCGGCTCTAAGGTGACCCACAACGTTACCAGTCTCCTTGGTGTCATGGAGGGGAGCAGCTCTGATCTGCGCACCGGCTTACCGCGGCAGATGATCGAAATTCACGAGGCAATGCGGCTGCTGGTGATTGTGGAGCAGCGTTGTGAGGTGCTGAGCCGTATTTACCAACAACAACCGGCCATCCGGGAATTGGTGGGCAACGGCTGGATTCATCTGGCCGCTATCGATCCGGTCAGCGGCGCGTTATCGTTGTTCAAAACGGCAACCGGTTGGCAACCGTGGTCCGAGCCGTTACAGCCTTTACCCCGGGTTGCTCGTTCGATGGAGTGGTATGATGGCCACAGCGAAGCCTTGCCGCCAGCCTGGGTTGGGGTGGGTTAGTAATTACTCCGCGTAATTGATTCGTTGATTGGAAGGATTAAATGATTATGGAAGTATCTATTCAAATAGATAATTATGTTTATGAAGAGGCTAAAAATAATTCTTGCTCCGGATGTCGCACCGTTGCTGAGCAGATCGGGTTTTGGGCAAAAATAGGAAAGGCAGCACTAGACAACCCCGATTTGCCTATCAATTTTATCCATGACTTGTTGCTAGCTCAGGAGGAAGGGGCGGAGTACGCGACGCCATTCGTTGCAGAAGGAACTCATGATTGAAATTTTACAGACAGGTAAATTTCGCCATACATACAAACGGCTTCAGAACAACCAGAAAGCCGCAGTAGATAAGGCGGTCACCGCCATTGTCTCTGATCCTCTCTTGGGTGAGGCAAAAAAAGGTGACCTAGCTGATGTTTATGTCTACAAGTTTTATTGCCTTGATAGATTGTTTTTATTGGCTTATCAATACGACCCAGGAACGCGTCTTTTATTGCTTGTAGGCACTCACGAAAAATTTCTATCGAGAACTAAAGCGCTCTTAATCCTACCACAGTGTCGAATATTAGATCAGGCTAATAATTACGCTTAAGCGCAAAAAAATCGCCGCTGAAGATGTGGCAGGCATTGCGACCCGCTTTCTTCGAGCGGTACATAGCCTCGTCGGCACATTTGAGCAAACCATCCAGATCGCGGGCATCGTCGGGGAAAAAAGCGACGCCGAGTGAGCCAGAAATATAAGTCGGCTTCCCTTCCAGCAAAAAATGGTTATTGAGTTGCTCCAGAATTTGGCGTGCCGTGGTGACCGCCAATGGTGCCGTTATATTGGGCATGATGACGGTAAATTCATCGCCTCCGAGTCGGGCAACACTATCGATACCGCGCAAACAAGATTGGATCCGTTCGGCAGCAGCCCGCAGCAATTCATCGCCAGCGGCATGACCTAGGGTATCATTGACCCACTTAAACCGATCCAGATCGACGAATATCAGCGCCGCTTGCTGTTTTTCCTGGCGAGCTTTGTCTAAGGTGTAGGCCAGGGTGGTCATGAACAGAGAGCGGTTGGCAATCCCGGTCAGGGCATCGTAGTTGGCTTGATGGAAAATTTTGGCTTCGGCCTCTTTGCGTTCGGTGGTATCGCGTAAAATACCAGTAAATAAAATGCGATCCTTGAGCTTGACCTCGCTTACCGTCAGTTCAATCGGAAAAAAGGTTCCGTCTTTGCGTTTGGCAACGAGCTCTCTGGCGATCGGGAGCGCCTTGTTGTTGTGGTTGGATTGCAGGTAGCGCTCTATGTATTGATCATGCTTGTCACAGTAGGGGGAGGGCATCAGTATGGCGACATTCCGACCCACCACCTCTGCTCGGGTGTAGCCAAACATTTTGGTTGCGGCCAGATTGACCGATTCCATCAGGCCGCTCTGATTAATTACGATAATGGCATCGGCAGCGGTGTTGACAATGGCCTCTAATCGGGCATGCCCCTCGGCGACAGCCCGTTGGGCATAGCGGCTGTTGAGAGAAAGGCGAATTCGTTGCTGTAACACCACCCAATGAATGGGTTTGATGATGTACTCTTCGGCGCCGGCGGCAAAGGCTTTCTCAACCGATTCATCATCGTTTTGGCCAGTGATCATGATGATGCTAGTATCGTTGCCATTGGGACAACGGCGGATCTCAGCACAGGCACGAAAACCATCGACCACCGGCATATTGGCGTCCATCAGCACCACATCGGGGGCCTCCTCACGAAACCTTTTCACTGCCTCCTTGCCATCCTCAGCGGTGATGACGCTGTAGCCCTGCTGCTGCAGGAAATCTTGAATCAATTTGCGGCTGGAACGGGAGTCATCCACCACCAGGATGCGGGCTTGCCGACCCAGGTCATTGGCTGCGGTCACAAAAAAGTCTCCTTGTGCGGTAGTCGATCATAAAAACGGGCCCGATAAAGGCTACGGGGCGGCGCTAGCGGCGGATCTTGGAACGCCGAGCGGGTATGAAGAACATTATGGCTAATCAACCCCCAACCGGCTTCCAGACGACCCTTAAATTGGTAAGGAGAGGGGCTGTCCAACAATTGTCGTAGCGCCGTGACTGCTTGTTGGGTCGCCGCATCCGCCTGCCAACGAATGCTTTTGGTGCGATTGGTAAAACGCATGTGCAGATAGCCGTCAGCTGTTACCGAAAACACCGGGCCGCAACGGTCAGGGCGAGCAACGGCGCCATTTTCTAGACGGGCGGGAATGGTTAATACATCGGCCGCCATCAAGGCTCGAATATGGTCGGGGTTTTGGTCGCGTAATTGGATATAAACCATTTCATGATCTAACAACATACTCTCGCCACCGCTGTGGGCCGGCTGCTCGCAGTGCAGGCACAAGGTTTGCACCGATTGATCAATCGGGTTGTAGTAGCCATCGGTATGCCAACCGATTGCCGCTCCCTTTTGGTAGGGGATGTAGGCTTTGAAGGGCTCATAAGCCGAACCACCAGCTGTCAGATCCGACACCCCGCCCGTTCCGGCCCCAAGATTATGGTCCAAATTTTTAACCCCTAACTGCGCCGTGATTGCTAGGAGAACGTTGCCGGGCATTGTCCTGGGGTGAGGGGGGGCTTTAATGCGATAAAGGGCCATGTTGGCTTGAGCACAGCGGCGCAGGATGGCCTTAATCTCCAGGCTTGTCATAGCAAAGGGGTCAGCAATTTCCACCAATAAATCGGCCGGAGAGGTCGGATAGTTGGCGAGCTTGGCTTGCTTCCATCGCTGATATTTTTGATCACAATCCAGATCGAACGGCATAATGTTTCCCTATCTATCACTTTTTATCATAAAAGTCCAGTCGCAATGGGCCACGATTACCCCTTGCTTGCCATCGTTTCATTGATTACCCTGGCCGGAGTTT
>JADGCM010000055.1 GCA_015228995.1 Magnetococcales bacterium | reverse complement strand
AGCCGGTGCGCTACTTTCAGCTGTTAAAGACCCTCTACCTGCTATTGGGTCGAGATCTACCCGCAGCAACGCCTACTGCCTCGACGTCCCCATCGTCGCCACAGCGGCCGCTTAAAATTCTGGTCGTTGAAGATCTGATCAATAATCAGAAACTAGCCACCGCTATTTTAGAACCAGTTGGGCATACCGTCACGTTAGCTAATAATGGTCAAGAGGCCCTTGATCTGTTGCAACAGTCGGCATTTGATCTTGTATTAATGGACTTACAGATGCCGGTATTGGGAGGACTAGAAACGGTGCAGCAAATTCGCCAGCGGGAAAAAGCCGCTCCTGACCGACCGCCGGTACCCATTATCGCCGTAACGGCCCGATCGGCACCACAAGAGCAGCAGCTCTGTCTGGAGGCTGGGATGAATGGCTATCTGCGCAAGCCATACCGGCCTAATGAACTATTAGCGGCGATTGCTGAGTGGGCCGCTGTCAAGCCAGCAGCGGCGGCCACGGTAGATCGCAAACGCAAGCCAGCAGCGACCATTCCGATTTTGGCCGCCGTGAACACCGATCCCGAGCGGCTCGCCACTCAAAAACAGCTGTTGCTGCAAGAAGGGGGGCGCCACTTGGAAGCGATACGCGTCGCTGTGACCAAGAAAAGCGCTTTACGTGCCGTCCAGGAAGTGACCTGGTTGAAGAATGTGGCCGGAGATATTGGGGCTGGCCGGGTGACCATCCGTTGCATGCGCATCAAAGGCAAGGTAGAAATGGACGAATGGGAGGAGGCGCAACAGATCTTAGCCGACCTTGAACGAGAATTTCAGGAAGTGATGACTGTATTGCAGCAAGGAGGGGGAACGTAGAAGATGAAAACTCTAATTGTGGACGATCTCATTGAAAACCGCAAACTACTTGGCACGCTACTGAGGCCTTACGGGGTCTGTGAGATGGCCAGCGATGGCGCCGAAGCGGTGGAGATGTTCAAGGCGGCCTTGCTGGAGGGAGAGCCGTTTGATTTGGTGCTGTTGGACATCATGATGCCTGGCATGAACGGTCAAGAGGCCCTCAGGCAGATACGTCAGGAAGAGGCTGATCAGGAGGTGGAGAAAGGTCAGGAGACAGTGATTATTATGGCCACAGCACTCGATTCGCCGCAGGCGGTGTTGCAGGCCTTCTTCAAAGGCGGTTGCACCGACTATGTCAGCAAGCCAATCCGCAGTGAGGTGTTGTTTGAAAAATTACGTGAATATCGCCTGATTGTAACATGATCGGAATCAGTTTAGCGACGATGGTTTGCACTTTGCCAGTGTCTCTGGTAGACTGGGCGCCTGTTTGCGCGAGTCAAGTTTTGCATTTGTTACACACTCAGGATGCCACCAGTAATGACTAACAAAGACGAGAAACGTGTCCATCAGTTACACCTGTTTACCCGTCTGTACCAGAATATCATTGATGGTGTCGCCATGGTTGATGCGCAAGGTGTGGTACAGGCCATCAACCCCGCGTTCAGTACCATCACCGGCTTGGAAGCGGCGGATGTGGTCGGGCTGCCCATGCCACTGCTGCGCTCTCCACAACAACAAGAGATCACCCAAGAACAAATATGGGCTGCTGTGCAACAACAAGATCAGTGGCATGGCCAACTCTGGAATCGACGTAACAACGGCACAGATTATCTGGAAGACCTGACCGTCACCGCCATCCACAATATGCATGGTCTGCTGACCCACTACATCGTCGCGTTTCATGATATGAGCAGCATAGGCAAAGACAACGAGACACTCCGCCATACCGCTTACCACGACTCATTGACTCAACTACCGACCCGCAAGCTATACCAAGATCGCCTGGAGCAGGTACTGGCCCATTCGGAACGCTCACAGGAGAAGTTCGCGGTGATGTTGCTGGGATTGGACCACTTCAAACCCATCAACGACAGTGCCGGTCATCCCGTTGGCGATCAAGTGCTGCAGATCATCGCCACTAGACTGCGGTCGGCGTTACGAGACAGTGACAGCATTGGCCGAATGATGGGCGATGAGTTTGGTATTGTCGTGCGCGGCGTGGACCGGGTGCAGAATACGGTTCACGTTGCCAGAAAGCTATTGGCAGCCGCGGCGGAGCCTTGCTTGGTAGAAGCAAACCAGTTTGTGGTGACAGCCAGCATCGGCATTGCCATCTTTCCATCGGACGGTGACACCGCCGAGGTTCTCATTAAGCAGGCCTATCTGGCCATGGGACGAGCCAAAAAAGCCGGTCGCAACACCTATCAGTTTTATACATCGGCCATGGGAGTGGAGGCGACGCGACGGGTTTTGTTGGAGCAAAGCCTGCGACGTGCCCTAGAGCAAAATGAATTTATCCCCTTCTATCAGCCCAAGGTTCAGATCGCCACCGGTCGTGTGGTTGGCATGGAGACATTAATTCGCTGGCAGCAGCCGGGCATCGGCATGATTCCGCCGGACCAATTTATTCCTCTGGCCGAAGAGACGGGTTTGATTATCCCCATAGGCGAGTGGATTTTACGTGAATCGTGTCGTCAAACGCAGCAGTGGTTGCAGCAGGGGTTAGGGCCGTTGCAGGTGGCGGTTAATCTATCCGCACGCCAGTTCCAAAAAGGTAACCTCCTGCTCACGGTGGAACGTATCCTTGATGAGACCGGCCTCGCGGCCCAATGTCTTGATTTAGAGATCACCGAGAGCCTAATGATGACCAATGTCGATCAGGCCATCCGCATTTTGAAGCAGCTACATGACAAAGGCATTTCTATCTCGGTTGACGATTTCGGTACCGGCTACTCGTCGCTGAATTATCTCAAGCAGTTCCCGATCGATAATCTCAAGATTGACCGCTCTTTCATGGGTAATTTTGCCCCGGGTTCCGATGATGTGGCCATCGTACGGGCCATTATCTCCATGGCCCACAGCCTTGGGCTACACGTCATTGCCGAAGGGGTGGAAACCGAGCAACATCTCAACTTCTTGCGGGAAAACGGTTGCGACCAATTCCAGGGCTATTATTTCAGCAAGCCGGTCGCCGCTGCCTCCTTCGCTGAGTTACTGGCCCAACGACGATGCGACGAGATAGGATAATAATCTCCCCTCACCCTGCCCTCTCCCACAAGGGGAGAGGGTTGTATAGGAATCAGCCGATGATGGCGTTCAGCGTCGCGCTGGGCCGCTGGGCCGCTTTTACCTTGGCTGGGTCGGTGTGATAATAGCCTCCTAGATCGACGGGCTTGCCCTGTCCAACGCTCAATTCAGACAAGATTTTATCCTTGTTGTTCTCAAGCTGTTGCGCGATGGGGCCAAAATGATTTTTGAGGGCGCCGTCGTCATTCTGGTCTGCTAGGGCCTGTGCCCAATACATGGCAATGTAGAAATGGCTGCCCTTGTTGTCGGTTTCACCAACGGCGCGGCCGGGCGAATTATTGTTGTCTAACAACTTGCCGATCGCCGTATCAAGGGTCTTGGCCAGTACAGCCGCCTTGGCGTTACCCCGAGTCTCACCAAGATGCTCGAAAGAGGCTGCCAAAGCAGAAAACTCACCGAGGGAGTCCCAACGCAGATGGCCCTCCTCAACAAACTGTTGTACGTGCTTCGGCGCCGAGCCGCCCGCACCCGTTTCAAAGAGTCCCCCCCCCTGCATCAGCGGGACGATCGAGAGCATTTTGGCGCTCGTCCCCAGCTCCATGATCGGAAACAGGTCGGTCAGGTAATCACGCAGCACGTTACCAGTCACCGAGATGGTATCTTGACCATTTTTCATCCGCATCAGTGAGAAATTGGTCGCTTCTATCGGTGATAGGATCCGAATATCCAGACCATCGGTATTGTGGTCGCGTAAGTAGCGCTCCACCTTGTTGATCAGTTGGACATCGTGAGGCCGATCTTTGGCCAACCAGAACACCGCTGGGGCTCCAGTCAACCGCGCCCGATTGACGGCTAACTTCACCCAATCTTGGATGGCAGCATCCTTGGCGGTACACATACGCCAGATATCGCCAGCCTCGACATGATGCTCCATGAGCGTATGACCAGCAGCATCCACCACCCGCACTTTACCATTACCGGGTACCTTGAAAGTGGTGTTGTGGGAGCCATATTCCTCAGCCTTCTGGGCCATCAAACCAACATTGGGGACACTCCCCATGGTGGCCGGATTAAAGGCACCATGCTCTTTGCAGAAACGAATGGTCGCATCGTAAACGCCGGAATAGCTATGATCGGGGATCACCGCCTTAGTGTCTCTGGCCTTGCCATCTGGGCCCCAACCCTTGCCACCGTTACGGATCATGGCGGGCATGGAAGCATCGATGATGATGTCACTGGGGACATGCAGGTTGGTGATGCCTTTATCGGAATCTACCATGTAAAGATCCGGCCGCTTGGCCATACAGGCTTGAATGTCTGCTTCAACTTCGGCGCGTTGTGCCGCCGGCAGATTGGCCACCTTAGCCACCAGATCACCAAAACCGTTGTTGGTATCGACCCCTATCTGGTTGAAAAGATCACGGTGTTTATCGAATACCTCTTTGAAGAACACCTCGACAGCATGACCGAAGATGATCGGGTCGGAGACCTTCATCATGGTAGCCTTCATGTGCAACGAGAACAACACCCCTTGCTGCTTGGCATCTTGGATCTGTTCATCAAGAAACTTACGCAAGGCGCGCACGCTCATGAAGGTGCCGTCAACGACCTCGCCAACCTTGAGGGGCAAATTTTCCTTGAGGGCCGTTGTGGTGCCATCGGCACCGATAAACTCAATACGGGCGTTACCGGCGGAGCCATCGGTGATGGTGACCGATTTTTCATTAGCACAAAAATCGCCACTACTCATGGTGGCAACATGGGTTTTGGAGTCTGGGCTCCAGGCCCCCATCTTGTGCGGATTTTTTTGGGCATAAGCCTTGACGGACAACGGTGCCCGACGGTCAGAGTTGCCCTCCCTCAATACCGGATTAACGGCACTGCCCTTGATCTTATCGTAGCGGGCTTTAGCTTCGCGCTCGGCATCATTTTTTGGATCTTCTGGGTAGTCAGGAATATCGTAGCCCTGCTCCTGCAACTCTTTGATGGCTGCCTTAAGCTGGGGCACGGAGGCGCTAACGTTGGGCAGTTTGATCACGTTGGCTGACGGAGTTTTAACCAATTCGCCTAGTTCCGCCAGATCGTCGGGCTGTTTTTGGGCAGCGGTGAGTTTTTCGGGAAAGTTGGCGATGATCCTGCCAGCCAAAGAAATGTCCTTGACGCCAACAACAATACCAGCTGGTCGAGTAAATGCCTGAATAATCGGCAATAAAGAACCACTTGCCAGCTCAGGGGC
The DNA here is from genome assembly GCA_015228995.1 of Magnetococcales bacterium. GTDB lineage: Bacteria > Pseudomonadota > Magnetococcia > Magnetococcales > JADGCH01 > JADGCH01. The sequence goes on along the minus strand of JADGCM010000055.1, from coordinate 4,904 downwards.
CTCATCGACTTTGGTGTAAATGATATCCGGTTGTGCTACTGCATGCTGCTCAGCCATATCGCGTATTTCTCCTCGCCGGGACATTGATTTTAGAGTTCCCCCTCACCCCTTGTAGAAGAGGACGGGGTGAGGGGTGACGGTAGTCTAACCTTAACGCATTGTTAAAGTCAATGGCGAAGATTCCACGCTCATTGATTCTAACCGTGAATTGGTGTACTTGTGGACCTAATCTTCGTTTACAATCCCCGGTTTTGTTGGGAGTCCAGTGTCTGGTGTCTAATTCCATAAAAATGTGGACCACAGGGGTTCCGGTCGAAACGGCGGCGCGCCGGCAGATTGAACAAGTGGCGCGATTGCCTTTTATATTTCGTCATGTGGCCGTCATGCCCGACGTGCATGTGGGTATGGGATCGACCGTTGGTTGTGTCATTCCGACCAAAGGCGCCATCATTCCGGCAGCGGTCGGAGTCGATATCGGCTGTGGTATGATGGCGCTGCGTACCTCATTGACCTCACAGCAACTGCCTGAATCGCTGGCGCCGCTGCGCCACGCCATTGAGGAGGCTATCCCGCACGGGCGCAGCCATAATGGGGGGCGTGGTGATGTTGGAGCCTGGGATTGGGATCACATTCCGGCTGATGTAATGGCTGTTTGGCATAATTATCTTCATGGCGGCCAAACGTTAGCTGCTGGATTGAGACAGCTACACCAAAAACATCGAGCCTTGGAGAAGTCGAACGATCTCAACCATCTCGGAACATTGGGTACCGGCAATCACTTCATTGAACTCTGTCTGGATGAGGCCGATCGCTGTTGGCTGATGTTACATTCGGGCTCACGAGGAATCGGCAACCGTATTGGGGGTTACTTTATCGAACGTGCCAAAGAGTTGATGTTGCGGCGACGCGAGACCCTTCCCAGCCCCGACCTGGCTTGGCTACCGCAGGGAACGCCGTTGTTCGATGATTATGTCGCGGCAGTGGGGTGGGCGCAGGCTTACGCTTTGGCCAACCGTGAAGTGATGATGCAACGTCTTTTGGGTCTGCTGCAGCAACAGTTAGGACCGTTCCACATCGATGAGCAGGCGGTCAATTGTCACCACAATTACGTGGCGATGGAGCATCATTTTGGTACCGACGTTTGGGTCACCCGTAAAGGGGCGTTGCGGGCTGGTAAGGGGGAGATGGGGATCATTCCTGGTTCCATGGGCAGCCGCTCCTACATCGTACGCGGCCGCGGCCATGCTGCTGCGTTTTGTTCGTGTTCCCACGGGGCGGGACGGCTGATGTCACGGGGCGAGGCACGCCGGCGTTTCTCCTTGGCCGATCACCGACAGGCGACCCAAGGGGTTGAGTGTCGCCAAGACCGTGAGGTGCTGGATGAGACCCCCGCTGCCTACAAGGACATTGACCAAGTGATGGCAGCGCAGAGCGACCTGGTCGAGATCGTCCACACCCTCAAGCAGGTGGTGTGCGTCAAGGGGTGATAGCCAGAGCGGCCTTGTTCACCGTTTCGGCCAACCGTGTTGTGGCAAGAGGATCCGGAATAGGCAAATTGACGTCTCCTCCTGGTGCTCCTGTTTCCTGGGGCGGTGCCCCAGGCTACGGGTGAGACTGCCCCTCCGGGGCGCATGAATCATGAAGCCCCAACGGGGCGATTCTGGGGTAGCCTGGGGCATCGCCCCAGGGATAAAAGACTGGCCGAAACTTATGGTTTCAGGGCATCCAGCCCGTCGGGCAACGCCCCGGTGGCACTGCCTCGATCGGCGTTATCTACCAAGTTAGGTATTTTCTTAGTGACCAGGATTTCGATGTAAGGCTCCTCGGCGGCGCCACGCTTCTTCTGGCTACTGGGACTCGGTGCTGGCTCGTTAGAACCGGCGGCGACAGCCTGTAACCGGTGCGGATCGAGGCCACCTTTGGTTACCAGCATGGTCACCACTGCCGCAGACTGAGAGGCCGCTGTCGACCACTCCTCTGCTGTTGCCGCATGGGCCGTGACACTGATCATGTTCGGTAACATCGCCACCGCCGTCGTAAACTGCTGCAACAGCGGCAACATGCTCCCCTGCAACTCCGCCCCCCCTTTCCCCGAGAAGAGCTGGCTCTTTTTGATGCGCACCATGTAACCGTTTTCATCATTTGATACGTCCGCATCGCCACCATCAACCAAGCGCTCAAACACCAGATCAAGCTTTTCTTTCAGCTGCACAAGGTTGATTTCTTGGTAAAATTCGGCCGCAACCGGATTATAACCAGATAAGATTGGCGACATTGGTCGGATACGCTGAACACCGAAGGCATCCTTAAAGGTACCGGATACCTCCTCAAACTTAGCCTTGCTCATTGATGAAAAGGCCACAATGATGATAAAGAAGCAGAGCAGCAGCGTGACCATATCGGCCCACGACACCATCCAGAGCGGTGTCCCTTTTTTACATGCTGGACATTTTTTAGCAGGCTCACTCATAGATCAAGTCCCCATTCAACCGGTCGATCAAACTTTTTCGCGTTCTTTACCGGAGAGAGCGGCCATTAACAAGGTTTCCAGCACACGAGGATTCAACCCCTTCTGGATACCGGTAACACCATCGATAACAATCTGACGCATCATCTGTTCATGAGCGCTGTAGTGATGCAATTTGATTCCCATAGGAATAGCAACCATATTGGCAACAATAGCGCCATAGCAGGTGGCCAACAACGCCTTGGCCATAGCGGGACCGATAGAGCTTGGATCAGACATGTCAGCCAGCATTTCTACCATACCAACCAGCGTACCCACCATACCCATGGCTGGCGCCGCCTCACCCATACTGTCAAACATGACCACACCGGTATGATGACGTTCAGCAAGATAGGCTGTGTCTTTATAAAGAATGCTTTGCAGCGTCTCCGGATCCATGCCATCGACGCAGTGATTGATCGCTGTCTGTAAAAACTGATTGGGAGTTTTGACCTTTTCCAACGCCAAAATACCATCCTTGCGGGCGATATTGGACATCTCGGTCAGTTGCTCAATCAACTCTTGTGGCGTCTCATGGTTGGCCTTAAACACCTTACCAATGACGCTACCGGCACCAAGCACCTCTTTCAAACTAAACTTAACGAATGTACTGGCAATGAGTCCACCGATCACGATGACGGCGGCATGGCTTTGCCAATAGAACAGGACCGGTTTCCCCATGGTGGCAACGATAACGCCACACGCCATGACCAACCCGATAATTGTTGCAATATCCATTATGATCCTCTTGAAACCGAACCCAAAGACAGCTCCGTGTAGAACAGGGCTGGATTAAAACGGATTGTTCGGCTATAGTGCAAGCACGAAGTATACCATTATCAGTAAGGGGATTGATGACTATGATTACACCAGAACCGCGTAAACAGACGCCGGATGACCAGAAAATTCTCCTCGCCGGGGCCCGCAACAGGGAGCAGGGCTCAATGATGGCTTCAGTATGGGTCAACGGCATCACCTGGGTGCTGCTCATGGTGGTTCTTGTTATGGTTGAACGGGCCAGCCCCCAAGTTGAAGACCTGTTTAGTCGTGTCTTCCATGCCAAATTACGCACCCAGTGGGATGTAAGCCTGATTCGCAACGCCACCATGCTGGCCGCTTGTGCGGCGTCTGTCTCCTTTGGTTGGGTGATGTTCAATATCTGGCGCAATCGTGGGCAGGTGCGATCAGGCGATGTATTGAGCATTTTACTATCGCTGATTTCACTAGCGGGCGTGGCGGTACTGTTCTATATGTTCTGAGACGGTAGGCACTGATCGAGACCTCGCTGCTGGTTTTTTGACTGCTGGGGGGTACTCCAAGCCAGTGGTAGTTTGCTGTCGGTTGAGGTTGCCAAGTTTAGATGATACAATTCAAACTTCGGGTTTGTATTTTAACACTGTGCGGGGAACCAAAGGTGGACGGCTATGTCGTGGAAAAACGATGACAACGGATCGAATGACCCGTGGAATGGGCGCGATGGGCGTCCGCCTGACCTAGAGAAGCTGATCCAAGATCTGCGTAATCGGTTTGGACAGCGGGATGGTTCCTTCTTTGGACACTCTTCAGGCAATAAAACGGGTCAGCGTAAGGCGGCCATGACCTTATTGCTGGTGCTGCTGGTGCTCTGGATGGCCACGGGTATTTACGTCGTCAAGCCTTATGAGCAAGGCGTGGTGGTGCGTTTTGGTCGTTGGGTGGAGACCACCGGCGCGGGTCCCCATTTTCATCTGCCTTATCCCATCGAGACCGTCTATAAACCGAACGTCACTCAGGTGCAGAGCATTGATATCGGCTACCGTACCCGTGATGATCGAGCCACTGTCGACGTACCTGCCGAGTCACTCATGTTGACTGGGGATGAAAATATCATCGATATCGATCTGGCGGTACAGTACATTGTGAAGGATGGAGCGGCCTATCTGTTCAACGTCCGTGATCCCGCTACCAATCCACAGCAGGTGGTACGCAATGCCTCCGAGTCGGCGATTCGTATGGTCGTTGGCCGCAATAACATCGATGAGGCGTTGACTTCTGGCAAGGACAAAATCCAGCAGCTGACCAAGGAGATGATTTCGCAGATACTCAACGACTACGACAGTGGTATCCTAATTACGGCGGTACAGATGCAGCAGGTTGCTCCTCCCAAGGAGGTGGTGCATGCCTTTAAGGATGTGGCAAGCGCGCGCGAGGATCGGGTGCGGGCTGTCAATGAGGCACAGGGGTATGCCAGTGATATTCTCCCTAAGGCAAAAGGTGATGCCGCCCGTATCATGCAGGAGGCCGAGGCCTATAAAGCCTCCCGGATAGCGCGCGCCGAGGGAGACAGCAAGCGGTTTATTGCCTTGCTTGAGGAATACCAGAAAGCGCGTGACATTACTCGGTCGCGGTTATATCTTGA
>JADGCM010000054.1 GCA_015228995.1 Magnetococcales bacterium | reverse complement strand
ATCGGCCTGTTCTAGCGCTGTAGTCAGAGACATGTCATCCTGTTTTGTTATAAGAACCGGCACCAATAACCAGCTAATCCCCTCACCTCTGTGGTCACGTCCCGCTGCTGATCGAGCCAACATGGCCGTTGCAGCCAGCAGATCATCTTGATCCGAGTTTGGTTGTGACGACAACACCATGTCGGCATGGATCGGTGTCAAAATAGAATCCATCCCTTGCCCAATTCGCCCTTGGATGGACAGCAACGCTGGTCCAGCGGCTTGATTGAACCGTTCGATGGTCGTTTGACGCAAGGCCATGCTGTCCCGGCTGTGGAGGGTCATTTGTGCAAATGATTCTAACTCGATTGATGGAATCATCTCCTCCTGATCACCAAGCAAAACCAATCGGTTCACTTGGTAGCGTCGCACCGCATGATGAATGGCCCGCAGATTAGCCTGCCAAAAATTCGACTTATGGTCGTCTGACAGTACCGAGTCTGCTGCCAGCATGTCCGAGCTAATCAGCACCAAAACAATGCGAATGGATCGTGACGGCTCTGGTTGTGGTCGCAGTACGGCTCCATAACGCTGCGGGTCACTATCGCAGTCAAACAACAATTTTGGTTCACCACCACGATGAGAACGGCCAAACGCGTACCGGTCTTCATGCCGCACTATTCCAGCCCATATCAACCGTTGTAATAAGTGGGGAGAAGAGAGGAACAATTCGTCAGCACCGCCATCACGGCCATCCAGCAACCGTTCTGCCTGACAAGCAATGGCCAAATCAAAGGAGGTGGCCGGAGTCAACGTCTTTAGCCACGTCATCAGCTCAACGAGAGAGCGGCCGGTCGTCAGAACGACCCGACTGCCATGAAATTTGCCTTGTAAAAACCGGCCCAGCCGTTCCCCAGCCGATGCCAGTTCTCGCACCATTGGCACGTTACAACTACCGGCACGCGGGCCATCCTGGCCACGCCGGCTTGGTGAATCAAGATGACACACCATAACCGAAATCGCTGACCAAGAGACATAGCGGTTCCAATACCACAATAACTGCTGAATATGCCCGTAGGATGGTATTAGACATAAAACCGACTGCTGCCCGCCCGCTAACTCCATTAGGCGTGCCAGACAAGGGTAAAGCCCCATTCCCAGTGGCGGCACCACCGTCACCCGCCCGGCACCGCGCAGGGATGTCACCACTTGCTGGCAAAGCTGTTCTTGCGATGGCGGTAAAATTAGCCGATCCGTTGGTGGCCCGGCCCCCAATAACCAGCGCCGTATTTGCTGTAGTTCTCGCTCATCAAGGCGGTCAAAGTCGCTGCCGCGCAACAGCAACAAATCGTCCTGACGCTCCAGCACAGCTGGCACTAAATCGCTATTGGTCAATAAAGCCCGCTGAGGCAACCGCTGAGTGGCCTCCAGAAAAGCCTGTACCTCCTTACGCGCCAATGGCTGTCGTCCAGCTTGGAATTGCAATCGACAGACACCCAGAGCTCCCCCTGGCAGTTCCCACACGCACTGAATCGGCATATCGGTGGCAAATGCCCCCGGTAACCGTTGTTGCACCCAGGAGGGGGCCAACGCCAGCGGCCAGATATCCCGCACTAGCCGGACCCGTTGGACCGCAAAAAAAGCAACGATAAAAATCTCGAAGACGATCTGCTGATCAATAACACTGGGCAGGGCCGCCAGACGCTGTTCCAACTCACCAAAGCAGCGCAGACGATCAAACAAGGGCAGAAACCGCTGTCTATGCGGATGTTCCGACAACACCAAGGTGGATTTTCTAATTTTTCGACGCAGCCTCGGCTTCAATCCAATCACACAGGATGTGCCCAATTAGAATGTGGGCCTCTTGGATACGTGCGGTTATGTTGGAGGGCACCACCAGAGGCAGATCCACCTCCTGGCGTAGGAGGCCACCGTCGCGCCCCAACAACCCCACTGTTACGGCACCCGTTTTTCTGGCGGCAGCCACTCCTTGCAAGACGTTTGGACTGTTGCCAGAGGTAGACAACCCCATCACCACATCCTGCGACGTGCAAAGCCCTTCAATTTGGCGGGCAAAAATAGTATCATAACCATAATCGTTACCAATCGCTGTCAGTATAGAGCTATCGGTCGTCAGAGCAATAGAGGCGATGGAGCGCCGCTCACGACTGAACCGACCGATCAGCTCCGCAGCCAAATGTTGGCTGTCTGCGGCGCTGCCACCGTTACCCATCCAAAGGATCTTGCCCCCGTGTTGGATGGCGTGGCTCATCCGCTGTGCCACAGCCGTTATCTGGGGAACCATCGCTTGTAGAGCAGCGATGGTCTCTTGGTGTTCTTGCAGGGTGCGTTGAATATCAATCATGGAAACAAGGTCCCTTCTCAGCAAGGTAGTGACATACAAAATCGTTTAAATTATCAAACAGAGGCACGTCAGCGTAGTGTGGGGCGGTCATTATTCCCTTGCCAGTACGGACCAACGCTGGTAGGCAGCCAGCGCTACGAGCGGCCTCAATATCGCGCCCAGCATCGCCGACCATCCAGGTGGTGGCCCGATTAAATCCCCAGTCACGTTGAGCTTGGTGGATCAGTCCTGGCAGCGGCTTACGACAGTCACACTCAACCCCCGCTGCATGGGGGCAGCAATAGATGGCATCGATGCGTCCCCCTCCCTGTTCGACCTGCTCCACCATGTAGTGGTGGATCTGCTCCAGCTGCGCCATAGAGAGGGCCCCACGTCCAACGCAAGCTTGGTTGGTCACGACGATTGCCCGAACATCGGCTTGGTGCAATAAACACAACGCCTCAACCACCCCGGGCAAAATGATCAACTCGGCAAGGCTTTTGACAGAGTCAGGACGGTCGTAGTTGATAACGCCATCGCGATCTAACAGCACAACAGCGGCCACCGTTACAGCTCCATCGATTCGTTATTAACGCAGTAAGCAGGCTCCAGACGACGAAAAATACTACGATTCGGAAGCGATAGGCAAGCACTTTTCCCAGTTGCTTGGTTGATCTATAATGGCGCTGGTTCCCCCTCACCCCCCGGCCCCCTCTCCCACAGGTGGAGAGGGGGAGCACAAAGCAGCCTAGGGTGAGGGGTACGAAGACACACTCATCAACTTAACACGCAACTCAATGCGGGGAATCCATGCAGCAGACCGTTCTCTATCCAGATAGTCCGTGGCGCATTGTTTGGAATCACTTTGCCTTGCTAGGCGGTATTTGGTACGCGCTCTCTATTCCATTTTTGCTGCTGCCTTTCATTGAGGTGCCCGTTTGGACGCAAGTCGTCAACGTCGTGCTGACGCTCATGTTTACCATCGATATATTCATCCATTTTCGCACTGCTTACCTCGAAGATGGCGATTTTGTGACGGCACAAAAGTTGGTGCGGCGTCACTACGTACGAACTTGGTTTGCACTAGATCTGGTCGCCACTTTCCCGTGGGACATGTTGGTTTTAGTAATGACCAGTGATGCCGAGTTGGCACGGTATTTCACCTGCGTGCGTATGATTCGTTTAGCACGGGTGGTACAGTTTTCCCATAAATCGGCCAACGGCTTTCCACTACCGCTTCATGCTCGCATCATATTGATTATTTTTTGGATTATAGCATCAATCTCCTGGATCGCCGATGGTTGGCTGGTGTTGGTACCGCCAGACGGGTCGCGCGATGTCACGACCGAGGTGGTAGAAGCCCTGTATTGGACCGTTGTCACCTTGGCATCGGTCGGTTATGGGGATATCACCCCCAAGGATAATCTCAGCCGCATCTATTCCATCTTTGTCATCATATCTGGGGTGGGTCTGTACGGTTTGGTAATCGGTAATATTGCCTCAATGATGACCAATGCCAACATTGTGCAGCAGAAAATGCGTGAACGCATGGCCCATTTGGCCTCGTTTTTACACCAGCATCGCCTACCCTCTTCGCTGCGTAACGAAATTTTCAGCTTTTATCGCCACATCCTGATGGGGCGGGCCATCAACGATGCGGAAGTTCTGGATCAACTTCCCGGGGCATTACGCAATAGCATCCTTGAACATATTACCGTTGAAATGCTAAAAAAAGTGGAATTGTTTCGGCAAGCATCGCCAGACTTGCTGAAAGAACTGGCCCATCGTACCAAACAGCATTCCTTTATGCCAGGGGAGGTCATCATCCACGCTGGTGATATTGGTCGCGAGATGTATTTCCTAATATATGGTGTGGTGTCAGTGCTAACACCAGAAGGGACCATGCTCGCTAAATTACGCACCCAAAGTGCCTTTGGGGAGATGGCCTTGTTGTACGACATGCCACGGGTAGCCACTGTTCAAGCCATTACGTTCTGTAATGTATTCGAACTGAAGAAGGAAGATTTTGACGAAGCATTGCGCCGTTATCCGGCCTTCCGGGCCTCACTGGAGCTCTTTATCCAGGAGCGCCTCAAGAAAAGCGACTTTAACTCAGCATGACTCTTGGGTGGTTACTGATTCTATCGGCGGTCATTGGCTGCTCTTCCGCCCAGGGAGCCGAACAAGCCGTTGGGGCTGCGGCCGAGGAGCGTCTGGTGTTCAATATCAGTTGGACTCACTTGCCTGTGCCCGCTGGTGAGGCAACGCTGGAGTATCAGCACACAGACACTGAACCACAACAACGGGGCGGAGATTACCAGATCAGGGGGACCTTGCGGGGGCTTGGTCTGGTACAGACGCTGTACAGAATCAACGACCTGTTCCTAACTTATGGAACAGGACACGGCCGGGCTATGCTGACCGATGTACATATCAAACGACAGGGCCACCGCAACAAACGCACCGAATATCGATTCCGCCGCCAAGAGGGTGTCGTGGTACGTACAGTCGATGAACAAGAGCCAACTACCATGGAGGTCGCAGAGTTTCAGGTAGACGACCCATTGACACTGCTCTATCGGGTGCGCAGCCTAGCACAACTGCAGCCCGGATTACAATTCGATGAGCATATCGTCGATGGCGATAAAATTGCTTCGGTACACCTCTCCGTCGGGGAGCGGGAAAAACGCCTCACCCCAGTGGGACAATTCGAGGTAATGCCGGTCTACCCACAGCTACCAGACTCTAAGTTGCTCCGTCACAAAGGTGATCTGACGGTCTGGCTGACCGATGACGACCGTCGTCTGCCGGTGCGAATCGAGAGCAAGGTCAAAATTGGTGCCATCGCCGTTGATTTAGTGGCGCATCATCCCTAAATGGCAAACAGCTGTTGCAACCGCTGCTGCAACCAAACGGGGGGTTCGGGAAATGCGATTTCAATGGCCAGAGCGTAACAGGACAAAGAGAAGACCGGTTTCGACAATTTTATTTTGACCATATCCTTCTCGGTACAAACCACGGCGGTGGCGCCGCTAGCACGGGCGCGCTGCATAATCGCGGTGTAGTCATCGGTAGTGAAGAAATGGTGATCACGAAAGGTCATCATCCCGGACACCGACAAGCCAAGTTGTTCCAACGTCTGCCGGAAGGATTGTGGTTGGGCAATGGCGCAAAAGGCAAACACAATCTCACCTTGCAACTGTGACAAAGGCCGTGGCGTGCGCTGATCGTTGAGCGGTAGCCAAGCTAGCGGTCGGTGGATGGCCCGTAGCAAAGGTCGGTTAGGCGCAACATCACGCAACCAAGCCATTGTGGTGGTCATGACGGCCTCTTCTTGGTCGGCACGGGTCATGATCACAGCGTCGCTGCGCAACAGCGCCGATGGCGACTCCCGCAACAGGCCCGCAGGCAGCAACCGGCCATTACCAAAAGGGGCGTGACTATCGATCAGCACCAAGTTCAAGTCACGCGCCACGGCCAAATGTTGGAAGCCATCATCAAGCAGGATGCCCTGAGCACCAAATTTGTCGACGGCCATGGCGGTCGCCAAGCGCCGATGGGGACTGGTCAGGATGGGGACACCGGGCAATTGACGCGCCAGCATGAAGGCTTCATCGGCTGCTACTGGAGGGGTCAGCCGGATACCACTACGGTCCGCCACACAGGTCACGGCATCGGAAGAGCGATTTTTATAGCCGCGACTAACGATGGCGATCGGCACCCCAGCAGCAGAGAGATAACGCCCGATCCAAGCCACAAGCGGGGTCTTGCCGGTACCGCCACTGGTCAGATTACCGACACTGACCACCGGACAGGGAGCACGGAACGACGGTAACCATCGACGGCGATAAGCTGCGGCACGTACAGCTTGCAGCAGGCCATAGCCAGATCCAAGAGGACGCAGCGACGCTAAAATAATTTGTTCCAGAGGGGTAGCGAGGCACCGACCGGCAAGCAGCTCCAGCCAGTGATCGGTCATCAAATCCAATCCTGGTCAATTTGGCCCAAATAACACGGTGATGGTTCAGAAGAGGTGGTTAACAGGCACTGCAACGGCCCACGAAGGTCTGGATAGAGGGAAACCGTCGCAAGCTCGGCAGCCGCCAGCCAAGCCACCCCACTGGCACGGGTAGCGGCAACATTCAACACCGGCTCACGATCCTGGTCGGCCTCGCTACGAAACAACAGATGCAACACGTCACGGCCGCCAGCATGGGTCTGCGCCACCCACAACAGCTCGGCGACTGTGATCGTCAAGCCTAGCTCCTCTCGGAATTCGCGCTGTAGACAGTCGCTCAACAACTCTCCCGGTTCTAGGTTGCCCCCTGGAAGGGTATGACGGGTGACGGCACCATAACGATAAGATGTGGTCAACAGCCGCCCTTGGCGCACCAAGAGACCTGCCGGTCTGATCACCATGTGCCTGAATTACTCTTGCTGTGGAGAGAGAAGGTCAGCCTGGCGAATGCGTACCCCACGCTCTTTCAATTCGGCAATAGCCTCCGCCCGCGGCGGCACAAAGGAATCGCCAAACAAAACACTTTTGAGCCAAGCAAAGGCAAATTCGGTCAGGGCGACGTCGTCCTCACGGATGCATTGTTCTACCTCGGCATCGACTTGGTAACGTTTCAGAAAACTCGAATCAAACACAAAGCGGCGGAACTCTTCCGGGTTGGTACTGGCCATGTAACAAAACTCAGCCAATTGGGTAGAGGTTTTGGCCATATCTCCCGCCGTTCGTCGCTTCAGGATCAATTCCATCCAACCACGATTATGGCGATCATAGCCATCAGAGCCCTGGTCCTGGCGCCACTCCGCTATAGTCCATTTTTTCTCTTGGTGATGACCCTGGCAAAAAGGCTCTTTGATTAGCAAATAAAACTCTTCGTCGCTGCCACCTTGCTGGCGATGCAGCAAGGCCATGCCAATGGGATAATAGCGGCAATTGACAGGTCGATCACTGTAAACCGAGCATCCTTCTGGCCGGTTAAAAGGACAGCTGCCCCCCTCACCGTCCATACGCAATACCGCCACTGGTATTTCACCCCGTTGCAACACGGTGGGATCCGCATAAGCGTAAAGAAACTCTTCGGCGGTTAAATTCAGACGCCGCCGCAACCGCAAAATATCATAAGGGGTCAAAATGATTTCAATGTTTTTACAGCAGCTATTAAAACAGGATATGCCGGGATAACAACGAAACTGGAAGGTATCGCCCTGGGTCATTCTCGTCGGCTGGATGACGTTACGCACCTCACTGGGCATATCGCGCATCTCCTCGTCGAGTTGCAGCACCTGAGCAATCTGTTCGGAATTCTGTTGGGTCATGAGCGGTCCAGTTTTTTATGGGCAAGAAACCCCTCACCCTACCCTCTCCCACAAGGGGAGAGGGTGAAGAGGTCGCCTCATACCCCCCTCTCCCCTTGTGGGAGAGGGGCTAGGGGGCGAGGGAAAAACAAACTTACTTCTGCTTTGGCACCAAATCGTGATGGGCCCGCTTGAAAGTGGTCCACTCGCCAGTCTTGGGATCGATCCGGCTGTTGACAAAACACTTCCAGTTGACCTCATCGACGAAATCGTAATCCTTGTTGTAATAGAACCCGGGATAACGGGTCTCCTTGCGGAACAACATGTGGCGCAGATGGGCCTCACCCGCCAAAATACGATGATAATTCTCCCAGGCACGGGTCAGCTCGTGCAAATCCATCGCCCGCATCTTCTCCGAGTCCTTTTTCAGCTCTTGGATCTTATCAACAGCAATGGTCATCATCATCTCATTGGTGACATACATGGTACCAACACCGGCCACGTATTCGTCCATGATCTTCTGCAACCGCGCCTGCAACATCCTCGGCGTGATGTAGTGCGGATTGACATCAACTGCGGTGCTGAAATCCTTGTGGGCCAAGTAATTACGTACCGGCTTGTAGATCTCCTCGGCAAACTCCTTCGGATCTTGTGCCAATTTCGGCTTGTAGTCCTTGTGGTCCAAACACCACTTCACCATCGCCTTGGCCGCAATACGCCCCTCAGCATGGGAACCAGAGGAGAACTTATGACCAGAGGCCCCTACCCCATCACCAGCGGTAAACAAGCCATTGACCGTGGTCATGCTGCGATAGCCCCAGTGCCACTCGGCCGGGGCGCCAATGTCGTCCGGGCCACTGACCCAAATGCCACAACAACCCGAGTGAGAACCTAAGAAATAGGGCTCCGTCGGCATCAACTCTGAAGGACGCTTCTCCGGCTCGATATTCTCACCGGCCCAAACACCCGCCTGACCAATGCACATATCGAGAAAATCTTCCCAAGCCTCGGCCTCCAGGTGTTTGATCTTCTTCTGCGCTTCCTTGGCACCAAATTCATCTTCGTAGGATTTGGCCAATGCCTGCAAAGCCAAATCAGTACGCATCAGGATTGGACCACGGCCCTCACGCATTTCCTTCATCATCAGATGATTACGCAAGCAGGTGGCCGGCACCGCCGCCTGACCATAAGGCGGATACTGTTGCAGCATCTCCTTGTTGGTCTCTAGGTAGTTCTCACCACGGCCATTGGTGGCCTTGGCCTTAAACAGCAGGAACCAAGCCCCCACCGGGCCATAACCGTCCTTGAAACGCGCCGGCACAAAGCGATTCTCCATCATGGTCAACTCGGCACCCGCCAAAGCCGCCATGGCATAAGTCGAACCAGCATTCCAGACCGGATACCAAGTACGACCCATCCCTTCCGCCACCGAACGAGGACGGAAGACATTTACCGCCCCACCAGCCACTAGCAAAATGGCATTGGAACGATAGACGTAGATTTTATCCTCACGGTTGGAGAAGCCCACCGCACCGGCAATGCGATTGTCTTCGTTGGCATCCAGCAACAACTTAACAATGAAGATCCGCTCTTGGATGTTCTCCATCCCCAGAGCCTTCTTCGCCGCCTCAGCTACCAACACCTTGTAGCTCTCGCCATTGATCATGATCTGCCATTTGCCAGAACGCACCGGCTTACCACCATCTTTGAGAGGGGTGTTCTCATCGCCAGGCTGTTTCCAGATCGGCAAGCCCCACTCCTCAAACAGATGGACCGAGTCATCCACATGGCGACCGACATCAAAAATTAGGTCATCACGGACAATGCCCATCAAGTCGTTGCTGACCATGCGCACGTAGTCGCAAGCGTCTTGCTCGCCCAAATAGGTATTGATTGCCGACAACCCCATCGCCACAGCGCCGCTGCGCTCCATAGCCGCCTTGTCAACCAAACGCACCCGCATATCCGCCGGCTTCCAGCGCATCACCTCAAAGGCGGCGCCGCAAGCGGCCATGCCGCCACCAATAATCAGAATATCGGTATCAACTTCAACAATATCGGGATTACCAAAACTTCCCATAACAGCACTCCTCCTCAATCACACACGACCGAAATTATAACTTACGCAACGGCTGACTATGGGTGAAAAACCCAGGCTGAGCGATCTTGGAGAGATCAGCCGCCGGCTTACCCGCGTAAGGATCAATCGAACCCTCCGGCGTGGTACGAATCGGAAACTTAAACCGCTTGACATTGCCATTGCGGAATTTGACGGTCCACATGATCGAATCAGAACCACGCATCGGAATCACTTTGCCTTCCATCGGCACGATGTCGGCATAAGCACGGACCTCAATGGCCTGCTGTGGACAAATCTTGACGCAATTATAACACTCCCAGCACTGATCAGGCTCCTGGTTGTAGCCCTTCATCCGCTCCTTGTCTAACTTCATGATGTCGCTCGGGCAAATATACATGCAAGCAGTCTTGTCTTGCCCTTTGCAACCGTCGCACTTCTCAGCCATGACGAAACTTGGCATGACCCTATTCCTTTCTATATACTTTCGTTCGATTCTCTCCGCCCCCTCCCCCAACGGGAGAGGGCGAAACCGGGGTTACACAATCAGCGAAACGATCATTAAGGCCACAATATTGGCAATTTTGATCATCGGATT
>JADGCM010000053.1 GCA_015228995.1 Magnetococcales bacterium | reverse complement strand
GGCTCTGGTGATCCGCTATGGTCAATTGCTGCCCGGTAACTCCCCCTGGCTACCGCTGCCGATCCTATTCGTTACTGCTCTACTGGCCATGGTGTGGATGATGAATTTATACAATTTTATGGACGGTATGGATGGTTTCGCCGCTGGCATGGCGGTGATCGGATTGAGTAGTTATGCAATATTCGGTTGGATGGCACAGCAGCCTCTTTTTGCGCTCACATCGCTGTTACTGGCGAGTGCCAGTGGCGGCTTTTTGCTATTTAATCTGCCTCCAGCTCGATTGTTCATGGGCGATGTCGGTTCGTTGCCACTCGGATTCATGGTCGCGGTACTCTCTCTGTGGGGGCTGCGTGATGCCATTTTTCCGCTTTGGGTACCGTTACTGGTTTTTGCTGTCTTCATCGTTGATGCCTCGGTAACCCTGCTGCGCCGCAGCCTGCGCCGGGAACCCATTTGGCAGGCCCACCGCACTCATTATTACCAAAAATTGGTGGTGATCCACGGTTGGAGCCATGCCCGTACTGTCTATAGCGAATATGGGCTGATGCTAGCCGGTAGCGGTTCCGCTCTCTGGTGCCTCCACGGTGGCGGCATCGATTATCTGCCCTTGCTTTCAATAGGCTGGGCGGCATTGTTCACCCTGTTGGCCTACTGGATCGATTACCGCATGGCTGCGTCATGATATCTATCCTTAATAACCTGCTCAACCAACCTCGCTCTGTCAAACAGTTTATCTTACTCGCCATTGATTTACTGATATTGCCTCTCTGCTTGCTGGCTGGTTTTGTGGTTCGCTACGAGTCCCTCTATGCGCAGGCCATTCAGTTTAGTTGGCCCATTTTCCCGCTGGCGATGCTGGTCGCACCCCCGGTTTTCATCCATTTTGGTCTCTACCGTTCGGTGATCCGTTACATCGGCATCCAAGCCCTGATTACCATCCTCCAAGCTGTTTTTTTAAGTGTGCTGCTGACCTTCCTGCTCTCCATTGCTTTTCAGGTACCCCTTTACTCACTGAGTCTGTGGTTGGTCGATGGGGTGCTGCTGACCATTACCATTGGCGGGGTCCGCATGCTGGCCCGCTACTTAGTGGTGCAAAATGGGGCACCGCGGGTGCGCCGCATTCCAGCAGCTATCTATGGTGCGGGTGAGTCGGGGGTACAACTGGCTTCGGCATTGAATCATGGCACTGAATTCAGCCCGATGTTATTTCTGGACGAGAAAAAAGAGCTTCACGATCAAGAAGTGTTGGGGCTTAACGTCTATCCGCCGGCTCAATTGCCCACTCTTATCGAAAAATTTGGTATTCGCCAAATATTGCTCGCCCTCCCCTCTCTCAGCCGCGCCCGCCGCCAGGAGATTTTGCGTCAATTGGAACCGTTGCCGGTCAAAATCATGGTGGTACCCGACATTCACGAATTGGTCAGCGGCCGCAAACGGGTCGATGAAATCCGCGAAGTGGGGATTGAAGACATGTTGGGGCGTAATCCAGTCCCCCCAAGACCGGATATGATGGAGCCTTGCATCCGTGGCAAATCGGTATTGGTCACTGGAGCTGGAGGCTCGATTGGTGCAGAGCTCTGCCGTCAGATTGTGCAATGGAACCCACTCCGGTTGGTGTTGGTGGAACGCTCTGAGTTTGCCCTCTACTCCATCGATAGAGAGCTACGGCGTCTGATCGCAGAAGGGGGGCTGCAACTGGAACTGGTACCGATTTTAGGCTCTACCGAGCATAAACGACGCATGCAAGCGGTCATCGAGACCTTTAAGATCCAAACGGTCTATCATGCAGCCGCCTATAAGCATGTCCCTATTGTTGAGCGTAACCCCATCGAAGGGGTACAAAACAACATTTTTGGCACTTTATCGGTCGCCGAAGCCGCCGTTGCCGCTAGGGTGGAGACATTTGTTCTTATTTCAACCGACAAAGCGGTGCGTCCTACCAACGTTATGGGGGCGACCAAGCGCTTTACCGAGCTGATTCTCCAGGGATTGGCCCAAATCCAAACCACCACTCACTTCAAAATTGTGCGCTTTGGCAATGTGTTGGGCTCCTCTGGATCGGTGGTACCGTTGTTTCGCGATCAAATCCGTCGCGGTGGCCCGGTCACCGTCACTGACCCCGAAGTGGTCCGCTATTTTATGACTATCCCCGAAGCGGCCCAGTTGGTGATCCAAGCGGGTTCTCAAGGGGAAGGGGGAGATGTGTTCGTGTTGGAAATGGGAGAACCGGTACGTATCTACGACTTCGCTCGGCGGATGATCCTGCTCGCTGGTTTGACCGTCCGCGATGCGGACAACCCGGACGGCGATATTGAAATCCGCTTTACCGGGCTGCGTGAAGGGGAAAAGCTTTACGAAGAGCTGATTATTGGCGACCACATCCTGCCGACAGAACACGAAATGATTCGTCGCGTTCAAGAAGAGTCGCTGCCATGGGAACAGGTACAGGGCTATTTGGAGCGTTTTTCCACGGCCTCCAGATTTTTCGATTATCTATCGGTACGCGCTATTTTGCTGGAAGCGGTCAATGGTTATCGACCAACGGGGGGCATTCAAGACTGGGTCTGGATCCGCACCCACCAACCAGAAGAAGGGTGATTTGCCCCCTCTCCCCGCCAGGGGGAGAGGGCTTGCGTCATACAATCAGCCGTAACGGCCCTCAATATAGTTGGCCGTTTCCTGGTGGGCCGGGGCGACAAACATATCCTCGGTACTGGTATGTTCCACCACTTTCCCCATCAGCATGAAAATACACTCCTCACTGGCCCGCCGAGCCTGGGCCATGTTGTGGGTCACAATCAGGATCGAATAGCGTCCCCGTAGCTCCCAGATCAGCTCCTCTACCGCAGCGGTTCCTTTTGGGTCGAGCGCGGAACAGGGCTCATCCATGAGCAGAATGGAAGGCTTGACCGGCAACAGTCTGGCAATGCACAATTTCTGCATCTCTTCCAGCGATAGACCCACCGAAGCCTTTTGATCCAGACGATCCTTGACCTGGTCCCACAGCAATACTTGTCTCAAGGCATCTTCCAACACCGCCTCTTCATCGCTTTTGGAAATTTTACGGCCGCTGTCGTTGTGAATCCGGTAGCCAAACAAGACGTTGTCACGAATGGAAATTGGCAACGGATTGGGACGCTGGAACACCATGCCGACCTGCTTCCGCAACTGCGACAGTTCGACACTGGGCGCATAGATGTTTTGATTAAAAACATCCACCGCTCCGGTGATACGGACATAGCCCAACCGCTCGTTGATACGGTCCACACTGCGCAGGAAAGTCGACTTGCCGCAGCCACTGGGACCAATCATGCTGGTGATGATACCCTTCTTGATACGAAGATTGATGTCAAACAGGGCCTGGAAAGTACCATACCAAAGGTTCATGTCTTTGGTGGTAATTGCAAACTCAGGAGACGTCGTCATCCGAATTTCCCTCCGATATAGTCGTTGGTGCGCTGATCCTTGGCCTGACCATTGAACAGCTGTTCCGTTTCGCCAATTTCGACGCATTCGCCATTGAGGAAAAAGGCGGTACGATCCGCCAGACGGTTGGCCTGCTGCACCAAGTTGGTCACCAGGATAATGGTCATCTCGGATTTGAGCTCCTTGAGCACATCTTCGATGCGCATAGTCGTCACTGGATCAACAGCAATAGAAAACTCATCCAACATGAGAATTTCAGGACTTTGCGACAAGGCGCGGGCAATGGTGAGGCGCTGCTGCTGGCCACCGGAAAGCAGACTGCCTAGGTGACCAAGACGATCCTTCACTTCATCCCACAGGGCGGCCCGCCGCAGACAGCGTTCCACCAGTTCATCCAGTTGCGCCTGGGTACCGGCCGTCCCTGCCAGACGCGGCGCCAGAGCAACATTATCGTAGACCGACAAAGGCAGCCCGACTGGCAAGGGGAAGACCACCCCAATCTTACGTCGCAAGGCATAGACGTTACGCCAGTTACGGGTATCGATGTCGTCGATGCGAATGTTACCGGTGACGTTCATATTGGTCCGCATCATATCCATGCGGTTGATGGCATTGAGAAAAGAGGTCTTGCCACTGTTGGCCGGGCCAATAACGCCAAAGATCTCACTCTCGCGGATATCGAGGTTGACCGGTCCCAGTGCCTTATGGCCCCCATAAGCAATCGACAGATCCTTCACTTCAATTTTAATTTTAGCTCGTGACACAGTTGAATTTACCATTTCTTTTTGCCCCGCAGACGCATCCGGAACCAGATTGCCAGAGTATTCATGATCAGAACAATACCGACTAGAACCAATGCCACCCCAAATGGCAGGCTTTCCGGAATGTCTGGGACCTGCGTCGCCACCACAAAGAGATGAAGCGCCAATGCCATAGTCTGGTCAAAGACACTGTTGGGCAAGAAGGGCAGAAACATTGCCGCACCGGTGAACATAATCGGAGCTGTCTCCCCGGCCGCACGCGACACTTGCAAAATGACGCCGGTCAGAATACCAGGAATGGCATTGGGCAAGACGACCGTTCGGATCGTCTGCCAACGGGTCGCTCCCATATTCCAGCAGGCCTCACGGAAAGCACGAGGCACCGCCTGCATCGATTCCCACGAAGAGACGATAATGACCGGCAGGGTCATGATCGCCAGGGTTAGGCTGGCTGCCAAAATGCTGGTACCGAAACGGAAGAAGATGACAAAAGCACCGACGCCAAACAAGGCATGAACGATTGAAGGGACACCAGCCAGATTGATCGTCGCAAGGTTGATCATCCGAGTCAACATGTTATCCGGTGCATATTCGCTCAGATAAACAGCCGCCGCCACGCCCAAGGGGACGGACGCCAATAAGGACACCACTACCAACCAGATGGTACCAAACAAAGCGGGAAAGATACCGCCAGCGGTCATACCGTTGGTAGGATCAGTAAAAAGAAAAGTCCAAGAGATGGCAGGCCACCCCTTGATAACCAGGGTAGCCAGAATGATGACCACCGGTATGATCAAAATCACCATCATACCACCAAACATCAACCGGAATCGGTTCTGGACCTGCTCATTCTGTAGATTGATGGGAGCTGCTTCGAACATGGCCCTACCCTTTCCGAACACCGCGGACGATGAAGTCAGCAGTCATGTTGATGATAAAGGTGATCAGAAATAGGAAGATACCAATCGCGAATAGCGACTGATAGTGCGGTGATCCTACGGCTGTCTCACCCAGTTCGGCAGCGATGGTAGCGGTCAGAGCCCGGAACGAATCGAAGACGCTGGTGGGGATATTGATAGAATGACCGCTGGCCATGAGAATCGCCATGGTTTCGCCGAAGCCACGCCCCACACCCAGCAGACCAGCAGACAACAGTCCATTCTTGGCAGCTGGCAGGATAACCTTGTAGATGGTCTGCCAACGGGTGGCCCCTAGTGCCTCAGCGGCTTCCCGATAGGTATCCGGCACCGCCTTGAAGGCATCCTCGGCGATGGAAGTGACAATTGGTGCTGCCATCAGCGCTAGAATAATGGCTGAGTTGAGCACACCCAGCCCCATTGGCACATCAAAAACATTGATAATCAGCGGGTTCATTATCGACAGGGCGATAAAACCCCAAACCACTGAGGGAATGGCAGCCAGAAACTCAATGACGATTTTCAAGATTTCCCGCGTTCTGCCTTTAGCAAACTCGGCGATGAAAATCGCCGCGCCGATGGAAATCGGCAGACAGATCAGCATGGCCAAACCAGTCACAGCTGCGGTACCAGCCACCATGGCTAAAATGCCATAAGTAGCTTTATTGAGAGAAGTGGGGCGCCATTTCTGCGAGAGGAAGAACTCCGAGAAATTCATATCCCCAAGAATGAAGCCCAATCCCTCCTTGAAGACGAAAAGGAAAATACCGACTACAAAAATAATGGCGGAAATACCACAGATAAACATCAATATCTCGAACGACTTGTCGATATACCAGTTTTTGTCTTTGGCATCTCCAACCGTCACATGGGTAGGTTGGATTGCGGAGTGTGCTGTCATATCAATAATTCTCCTGGCAAGCCACCAGTTCCATGAGCTGACGCAACTGCAGATTAATTTCACGGTAGATCAACTCTAACCGGGCTTGCGAGGCTGGACCCTCCATGTTCTCACGACCACCACCGACATCCCAATCGAGAAAAGCAGTATGGAAGGGTGGTTTTTCGACATAGGAGCGCACCGGCCCCTGCAAGCTGATGAGAATATCGACCCGGTTGATATCGATGGTCTCGATCCCCTTAGGTTGTAATTTGGAGAGATCAAAGCCGACGCTGCGCATGAACTGCACCAGTTGTGGGTTGACATTGCTGGCAGGCAAGCGGCTGGCACTGCTGAAATGACACTTGCCAGCATAACCCTTCTGGGCAATGGCCTCTGCCATGGGACCAAGAATGGTGTTGTCCTCATCGAGAAAGAGGATGTTGATCCGCTCTTCCTTGACCACTTCACCGGTGAGCCAGAAAATGACCTCCTCGCACAGATTGGTAGCACGGTTGCCGACCCGCTCCAACATATTGAAGATGATGTAAAGGTCAAGGATCTCGCGTGAATGACCGACATGATCATCACCCTCATGGACCAGATCGTTAAAAACGTTGCCCAGTTCCCGGCTTACCTGCTCATTCATCTCAATGGTACTACGGGCCAGACCGGCGTTCTCTTCCATGTAAGCCGTCATCACCTGGCGCAACATGGTGCAGCTATTATTGGTCATGGTTTCGATTTTGTGTTGCAGCAGTCCGGTGGGAGCGGTAGGCAGATCTAGCGTCTCGCGGGAGATATTAACCGCGTAATCGGCCATGCGCTCCAGGTCATAGATCATCCGCAGTGAGGAGGAAATCAGTCGCAGGTGGCTGGCACTGGGTAGATGACGGGCAATAAAGTTATGGCAGATGCGGTCGATATAACGGCACTGCCGGTCAATCTGATAATCGCGTAGCACCGTCTGGTTGGCCAATGGCTCATTGCCAGTTAAAAGGGCCTGAACGGCATGGCGGATAGAAGACTCGACGTCGGCTCCCATGGCAGCCACCGCCTTGCGAATCTGGAGCGCATCCTCCTGCAGTCTCTGTTCATAAATGGGCATACTATTCTCCGAATTTAGTTATTTATAAGAACATTCACAACAGGCCCCTCACCCCCGCCCCCCTTCCCCTACAGGTGGAGAGGGGGAGCATGAAACAGCATCCCGCAGGGTGAGAGGAAAGACGAAGGTAACTGGCAGACTATTTCTTGGCGCAGTTAATCGGACGGATAGGGGCATAACCCTTCTCTTCGGTAATGCACTGCCCGATATCGCTCTTGATCCAGTCGAGGTAAGCCTTCACATCCCCTTGGGGTTCGCCATTGGTGTACATGAATAAGGGACGGGCAATCGGATAGAGCTTGGAAACAGCATTGGCCATGGTGGCCTCCACTGGCGTAGCCTTGTCGTCTTTAGCAACGGGTAACTTCTTGACGTGAGGAGAATCGTAAGCCAAGCCGCTGTAGCCAACGGCGCAAGGGGTTTTTTCCACTAGATCGATCACATCTTTGGAGCCATGCAAATCTTTGGTTCCAAGACGGAAGTCACGTTTCTCGCCCAGCACCGCTTCCTGGAAATAGATATAGGTGCCTGAGTTATTCTGACGGCTGATCAGAACAATCTTGTTCCCCTGGCAACCAGGAACCTTAACGCCAAGCTGACTCCAGTTTTCAGTCTTGCCATCATCGCCGTACATATCGGCCAGTTGCGCCAGGGTAATGGAGGTCATTGGATTGGACTTGTGTACAAAAATCGCCAGGGCATCGTAACCGACTAAATGCTCCATCGGTTTGATGTTGTTTTTATTGGCTTCGGCGATTTCCTTTTCTTTCATGGCACGACTGGAGTTGGCCAGATCAACGGTACCGTTGATCATGGCCGCAATACCGGTTCCGGAGCCGCCACCGGTAACGGCAACCGCTACATCCGGTTTAACTTTCTGGTAGGCTTCGGCCCACGCCTGGGCCACGTTGACCAACGTATCCGAGCCCTTGTTTTGAATCATGGTGCGGGCAGCAACATCGGTAGCAATCCATCCGATCAGGCCGGTAGTAATAGTGGCAGCAATCGCGAGCTGTAGCAGTTTCATAAAGACAACACCCTCTTCCGTCAAATTTTGATTAAATCCGGCACGGACCCATCCACTCCGGTTCCGTTGAGGGCATTTTAATAGCCTTTTATTAATAAATGATTAAGATGATATGAACAATCTGTTAAGATTGCTGAAAACGACAACTAAAACTGCTGCCAACACCCGGATGGCTGCTAATTTCCAGTTGTGCCTGACAGCGAGCTAACGCCTGTTTGACCAAGGTCAAACCCAGCCCGGAACCATGGCAACGGCCGCTGTGATCAGCGGCTGTCTGGGCGGTGCTAACCCGGTAATACTTATCGGTCAATCGTGGTAGATGATAGGCCGCTATGCCGCCACCGTTATCACGCACGGTCAACAGCGGCTGACCCCGATCATCGCACCGCCAGATCAGCTGTACTTCGGTTTGCGGCGCGGTGTGACAAACGGCATTGGTGAGCAGGTTGGCAACGATGCACTGGATTAGGCCACGGTTGGCGACCAACTGCACCTCCGGATCAATTGCCAGCACGAACCGGTGTTGACGGGGACCGCTCAGTACCCGGGCTTCTTCGACCAACGCGGTCATCAGTGGCTCCATGGCGATGGCCTCGGTGGCGTAGTGACGATCCGGCTCTCCCATCTTCAATAAGGTGATTTGGTTGTCGATGATGGCCTGCATCCGCTCTACCTGCTGTTGTAGTAACGTCCAGGCCTGTTGCCACTGAAAAGAGCGCTCCGGCATGTCAGGTATGGTTTCAAGCATAGCTCGGAACACGGTGACCGGTGTTTTCAACTCGTGCGAGACATTGACCAGAAAATCGGTCTGTTGCTGGTCGATTTGATAGTGATGCGAAATATCGCGCACCAGCACCAGCCAAAAGCTACCATCACCCTGCGACCTAAAACGGAGTTCGAGCATAACATCGCCTCTGAGCGGTGCCGGCATCTGCAACGGTCGGTTAAAATCGGCACGACCGATATAATCCTCCAGCAACGGCAGACTAACACGACCGAATAACACCCTACCCAGATCGTGCTGCTCCAAGCCCAATTGCTGTCCGGCTTCGATGTTATACCAGTGCAGTAACCACTGATGATCCAGAATCAGGATACCATCGGCAATACTGTCTAATATGGTTGGCCAGTCGATCTGCTGAGGATAACTTTCACTACGAGTAACCGGTTCAGACGCTGATCGTTGCTGCCAGCAGCGCACCAGATATGACCACCATTGTGGTCGTTTCACGATTGTTTCCGCGTTGAAAAGAGATAACCAGCGCTGCGAACCGTTTGCAGCAGTCCATCTTTTCCAAATGGTTCCAGGGCTTTGCGGATCTGGCGGATATGAACATCAACGGTACGATCGCCGACGTAGACGTTACGGCCCCAGACCAGATCGAGCAGTTGGTCACGTTGATACATACGGTCAGGATGGGTGATAAAGAACCCCAGCAGCCGATATTCCATCGGGCTGAGTTTTAAGGGTTGATCGCCAATGGCAATGCTGTGATAGGCCCGGTTCAGGACCAGCACATCATAGCTAACCACCTCGGCCATGGCCGTACCACTGGGATCGAGTCGCCGCAAGGCGACCTTGATTCTAGCGAGCAGCTCCCGCGCTGAAAATGGCTTAGTGATGTAATCATCGGCCCCTAGCTCCAGACCAGTGACCTTGTCACCCTCATCACTGCGCACCGTTAACAGGATAACCGGAATTTCGCGAGTGGTAATATCGCTTTTGAGCATCCGCAGGTATTCAAGACCGGAAATACCCGGCAGCATCCAATCAAGTAAAATAAGACTCGGTTCAATACGGCGCATCAATTTTTGCGCCTCGTGGACCGTCGCCGCCTCCAACGCTGTCAGTCCGGCGGTGGTCAGTATCAGCCGGACCGTATCGCGAATGGCCGACTCGTCATCAATCACCAGGATTTTGGGCTGTAATCCGGTCATCATCTCAGGCTTTCCTAGTGTGGAAGGCCATCGTTAGCAAAAACATCCTCCAGCGAATGGGCATCTAAAATCCGGTCGGTCCATTCTTCCAAAGCCTCCAGTTTGACGTCAGCAACCCTTTGCTCAACCCAATGGGTCGGTAATGACCTTGGCGGTACCATAGAGGACGCGATGCAGTAATCCGATTCCCGTTCGTATTGGAGTTCGATGAGGATTACTTCGCCCTGGCCATTTTTGACCTTGAGATCGACGCGGTTGTATTTATCACGCGAGGACTCCTTGTTCCCTTCCCCTTCCAAGACCTCAATGATCTGGACCTCATCGTAGAGCAGTTCACTTAAAAATCCTTCTAAAATCTCGAAATTGGCCTTGCTGCGCAGCAACCGTTTTAGGGCCCAATCAAAGC